>JAVBPP010000095.1:0-33287 GCA_031549535.1 Oscillospiraceae bacterium | reverse complement strand
TCATTTGTCGCAGTGATGTGTGGCGAGGTTTCGGAATACGGGCTCGAGCTACAGCAAATACTAGAAAAAAAGCTCGGGCGCAAGGTTCCCATCTACAACGCGGGCGCCTCAATAGTTATTAATGCGGGGCCGAAAATTGCCGCCATTGTTTGCAGAGGCAAAAAACGCCGTTAAATAGTTATTTTGCACACAACAAAACCTTAAAGTTAGTGTATTTTTAATAATTACTATACTTGAAAATCATGGTAATTAGCGATACAATAAGATTGTCAATAGATTAACAAAACGAAGGGTGATATACAATGAGCTTACTCAACAAGAAAACTATCGAGGATATTGACGTTTCCGGCAAAAAGGTGCTCGTTCGCTGTGATTTTAACGTTCCGCTCAAGGACGGCAAGATTACCAGCGATAAGCGCATTGTCGCCTCACTGCCCACGATTCAATATTTGGTTGAAAACAAAGCCCGCGTCATCCTCTGCTCCCACTTGGGCCGCCCGAAGGATGGCTTTGACCCGGAATTTTCCCTTGCTCCCGTGGCGGCGCGCCTGGGCGAGCTGCTGGGTAAGCCTGTGTGCATGGCGCAGGACGTTGTGGGCGAAAGTGCACAGAGCATGAGCAAGGCGCTCGCGGACGGCGATGTGATGCTGATTGAAAATGTGCGCTTTGAAAAGGGCGAAACGAAGAACGACCCGGAGCTCTCGAAAAAATTTGCAGCGCTTGCGGAGCTTTATGTCAACGACGCGTTCGGCTCCGCGCACAGGGCGCATAGCTCCACGGCGGGCGTAACGGCCTACCTGCCTGCGGTGTGCGGCTATCTGATTCAAAAGGAAATTGAGTTCATGGGCGGCGCACTCGCCAGCCCTAAGCGCCCGCTCTGCGCGATTCTCGGCGGTGCAAAGGTCTCTGACAAAATTGGCGTCATCAACAACCTGCTCGACCAGGTGGACACCCTCATCATCGGCGGCGGTATGGCCTACACCTTCTTTGCCGCAAAGGGCTGGGCTGTCGGCACCTCCCTGTGCGAGGAGGATAAAATTGAGCTCGCCAAGGAAATGATGCAAAAGGCCGCCGACAAGGGCGTAAACTTCCTTCTTCCGATTGACACCAAGGTGGGCAAGGAATATGCGCCGGATACCGAAGCGAAAATTGTGGAGTCCGACGCCATCCCCGCGGATTGGATGGGGCTTGACATCGGCCCCAAGACGCAGGAACTGTTTGCCGGTGCCATCAAGGGCGCGGGCACGGTTATCTGGAACGGCCCGATGGGCGTTTCGGAATGGGATAATTTTGCCAGCGGCACCATTGCCGTTGCAACCGCGGTTGCGGATTCCGGTGCAATCTCCGTTATCGGCGGCGGCGACTCCGCGGCAGCAGTCGTAAAACTTGGCTTTGCGGATAAAATGAGCCACATTTCCACCGGCGGCGGCGCGTCCTTGGAATTCCTGGAGGGTAAGGAGCTGCCCGGCATCGCCGCGCTGAACGATAAATAAGGATGGTTACAACAGAATGAATCAACAACTGCGTAAACCCGTTATCGCGGGGAATTGGAAAATGAACAACGGCCCAAAGCAGACGGCGGAGCTGATTGCCGCCCTCAAACCTCTGGCCGCAAACGCGAAATGCGAAGTCGTCTGCTGCGTACCCTTTGTGGATTTGACCGTTGCTTTGGACGCTGCCAAGGGCAGCAACATAAAAATAGGTGCACAGAACTGCCACTGGGAGCAGAAGGGTGCCTTTACGGCGGAGATTTCGGCTGAGATGCTTGCCGAACTGGGCGTGCCCTATGTTATCATCGGCCACAGCGAGCGCAGGCAGTATTTCGGCGAGACGGATGTTTCCGTGCGTATGCGCACCCGCGCCGCGCTGAACGCCGGGTTGAAGGTCATCCTCTGCGTGGGTGAGGTGCTTGCGGAGCGGAAAATGGGTATCACCAAAGAGCTTGTCTGCGCCCAGACAGAAGTTGCGCTGGCAGGCGTGAGCGAGGCGGAGCTTGCCAACATTATCATTGCCTATGAACCCGTTTGGGCAATCGGCACGGGAGAAACCGCAACGCCGGAGCAGGCCAACGAGGTCAACGCCTGGATTCGCGAGCGCGTCGCCTATCTCTACGGCAAGGACGCGGCGGACAGAACCGTTGTGCAATACGGCGGCTCCATGAACGATGCAAACGCACAGGAGCTGCTCGCGCAACCCGATGTGGATGGCGGCTTAATCGGCGGCGCCTCCCTGATTGCGGAAAAATTTGCAGCCATTTTGGCTGCGGCGTCATACCAATTTCCAAGCAAAGCGTAAATAAAAGATCATGCGCAGTGGGGCAGACTTGGTGTCTGCCCCACTGTAATTAATGGTGATGGTATTATATTGCTGTAAACACCAACCCCGCCTCCTGTTCGCTGAGCATGCGGCAGGCACCCGGCGGCAGTAGAGAATCAAGAATCAGTGCGCCGATTTGCGTTCTTTCCAGCTCCAAAACTGTATTTCCAAGCGCCTGCATCATGCGCTTGACCTGATGGAATTTTCCCTCGCAGATGCGAATTTCCGCATACGTCCCATCTAACGGCAACAAAAAGGCGGGTAAACAGGCTGTGCCGTCCGCCAGCGTGATGCCCTGCAGCAGGGCGTCTGCCTGCGTTTGCCCGACGGGGTGCTCCAAGCGCATACGATAGCGCTTATAGATCTGATTGCGTGGGGATAACATGCGGTGGGCAAAATCGCCGTCGTTGGTGAGCAGCAGCAGGCCGGTTGTATCCTTATCCAGTCGCCCGGCGGGGAACAAATCTTTGCGGCGCAGCGCGACGGGAAGCAAATCCAACACCGTCGGCTGTTTGTTATCGCGTGCTGCGCTTAATACTCCGGCGGGTTTGTTGAGCATCAGATACACATGCGCCCGCAGGGATAGCGGCTTTCCGTCCACTGTAACGCTGTCCGCCTCCCTGTCCACGGGCTGCTCCGCCGCGCGCACCGGCATGCCGTTGAGCAGCACCCGCCCCCCGCGCAGCAGTTCCTTCGCCTCCCGGCGGGAGAGGTTGCAGCCTTGGCTGAGCAGCTTGTCAATCCGTTCCAAGATAGCCCTCCAGGCGCAGCAGCGCCGTCTTGCGCTCCAGCCCGCCCGCGTAACCCGTCAGGCTGCCGTTTGCGCCGATGACGCGGTGACAGGGGATGAGGATGGAAATGGGATTATGTGCAACAGCGCCGCCGACCGCCCTCGCGGAAGTGGGGTTTCCACCCTCTTGCTTGGAGAGCCGTGCGGCGATTGCGCCGTAAGTCATGACGCTTCCGCGCGGAATCTGCAGCAGGATATCCCAAACCGCGCGGCGGAACGCGCTGCCCTGCGGGGCGAGTTTGGGGCAAAACGATGGAAGCCCGCCGCTGAAATAACAGTCCAGCCAACGGCGCGTTTCATCAAAAACAGGCAATTCCCCCTCGCATGCGTCTGCGGGGAGGGTGGCCGCAAAATAGGCCTGTCCGGCAAACCAAAGCCCGGTCAGCGCGTCGCCCGCCCCGGCCAGAGTGATCTCCCCGAGCGGGGAAGGAATGCGGCAAAAGTTTTCACACATAACATCAAAACCTTCTGTAGAATATTACTTATTATTGCTCCGGCACTTAGCAGTAGTTATTTTTGCGGGTCGAAATGCTTGGATGTATGGGATTTTGACCCGCAAAATTTTTACTACTGTTTGGTGCAGGAGTAATAATCTCCGCCATCGCCCTGCGCAGGGCGCCGCCGTCGTCCGTGGTCTCCTGCCAGTTGAATACGCCTGCGAAGCCGTTTTCTTTCACCCATTGCACCTTGCGGGCGATGGATTGCGGCGTGTCGAGAGAAAGGCGGTTTCCGTCCAGCAGAACAAAGTCCTGATCATCTTCCTGCAACAGTTCCGCCTTACCCGCGCGTAGAAGTTCCATCAGTTCGCGGTACCCTTTCCATTCGTAGACCTCATTTTCACAGCGCGAATAAAAGGGGATGCCCAGCACCAGTTTTGCTTTATCAAAGGCGTATTCCGCCCAGAGCTGCATCGTGAGCGTCGTTTTGGAAAACGCGCTGTGGGCGCTTTGGTTCATGTCATAGGTCATGACGTTCACATAGTCAAACAGCGGATTCAATGCGCTGTAATCCATGTCCTGATACAAATGGGAGCCGACCGCGCAGGTCAGCAGCCTGTCCGTGCCGATTACGGCGCGGATTTCTTTACAGAGCAGGATGTAATCCTCCCGGCAATGCGGGCAGCAGGAGATGCCGCCGGTGGGGTAGCCGGGAAACTCCCAATCCAGATCTATGCCGTCAATGCCGGTTTCCCGCAGGATTTCCAGGCAGGCGGCGGCAAAGGCGGCGCGTGCGTCCTCGCTCCGGCAGCTCTCACAGAAATTGCCGGCCTGATAGCCGCCGATGGAAATCAATAGCTTTGTTTCGGCCTTTTGCCGCCGGATTTCCTGCTGCACCAACCGGATTCCGGCACGCACTGCCTGCGAAACAAACGGCACAAATGCGCCGGAGGCGTCCCGCTCCACGGTGGAAAACGCAATATTTGCGTGGGTAATGTTTCCGAAAACAATGGCTCGCACCGTTTCCGACTGCAGATTTGCACCGGGGATATAGCTGTGGCAAATATAAGCGTTTGGCATAATGCATCTCCTATCACGACTACACAGGGGCAGACCAACGGCCTGCCCCCTTAATTTATTATCTCAACCTAACGATACAGCGCGCCGTAAGCCGCGCAGGCTCTGTAGTCCGCGCTTTCGCTGTCCTGTGTGCCGAAAGCCGCCCAGGCGTGCGGGCGATAGACTTCGCTCGCGCAAACATTATGCATGGAAACCGGGATGCGCAGCATGCTTGCCAGCGTAATCAGATCCGCACCGATGTGGCCGTAGGTGTAGGAGCCGTGGTTTGCGCCCCAGTTGGCCATCACGCTATAAACATCGCGGAACGCGCCGTCGCCCACCGTGTTCGGCACAAACCAGGTGGTCGGCCAGGTCGGGTCGGTACGCAAATCAAGCTTGTTGTGAATCTCATCCGGCAACGTCACCGTGTAACCCTCCGCAATTTGCAGCACAGGGCCGACACCCTTCACCATGTTAAATCGAATCATCGTAACCGGCATTTCAGCGCGGGTTTTGAAGTGGGAGGAGAACCCGCCGCCCCGGAAATATTCATTGTTCGCCGGGCACCAGTCCGTAACCCCTAGCATGGCGTCAATGTCCGCGTCATTGACTTCCCACCATTTTTTGATGCAGGGCTTGCCGTTTTCGTCCTTGGAAACGCCCGTGCCGTCCAGCGCGGCCGCGCCGGAGTTGATCAGGTGGATAAAGCCGCCCGCCGCCTTGCCCTCCGGCTTTTTGCCGGTGACGCGTTCAATGGCCTCGGGGCTCCAATAGGTGCGCACATCCGCAAACACGCTCGCCGTGCCGGTGAGCAGCTTGCCCACGAGCATGGAAAGACCGTTCAAGCCGTCATTTTCCGTTGCAAAGGTCAGGGGCTCACGCTTGCCGTTCCAGTCGAAAGAGGAGTTTAAAATGGCCTCGGGGAAGTCGCAGTTGGGCATAAAATCCGTCCACATGCGCTGCCCCTGGAAGCCGCCGAGTATGGCGTTTCTGCCCAACGCCTCCTCGTGCCAGCCGTCCTTCGGCCCGCTGACCTGCGCCGCAATGCCTTCGGCTTTCACCTCGTTCAGCTTTTCGTTGCCCAGCAAAATATCGCGGCAAATTAGGCTCATTTTCACAACAAATTCCCACTCGGCGTCCTTTTCGGCGCGGCTGTGGGGATTTTTGTTAAAGTCCTTGCCCTCCGGGCAGTTTTTCTTGACCCAGGCAAGAGCCTTTTCATATTCGGCCTTGTCATAAATACCCAGCTTTTCGCGGCGAATGACCTCGCTCATGTCCACCCATTCCGCACGCAGGCCGAAGTATTCCTGCATAAAGTCCGCGTCGCAGAAGGAGCCGGCGATACCCATGGAAACCGCGCCGATGCCCACATAGGCCTTACCGCGGATCTGGCCGACTGCCGCCGCGCAGCGCGCAAAACGCAGAATTTTTTCCTGCACATCGCAGGGAATGGTGTTATCCTCCAAATCCTGCACATCTCTGCCGTAGATGGAGAACGCGGGCAGGCCGCGCTGGGCGTGCGCCGCCATAACGGCGGCCAGATACACGGCGCCCGGGCGCTCTGTGCCGTTAAAGCCCCAAACGGCCTTAATGGTCAGGGGGTCAAGATCCATTGTTTCACTGCCGTAGCACCAGCAGGGGGTGACGGAAAGGGTTGCGCAGACATTTTGTGTCGCAAAGAATTCCGCGCATTTCGCGGCTTCCGCTCCGCCGCCGATGGTGCAGGGGGAAATCACGCATTCCATGGGCGAACCGTCAGAATAACATACAGTTGCCTCTATGAGCTCCTTGGCCATTTGCGCCATGCTCCGGGTTTTTTCTTCCAAACCCTCGCGGATGCCGCCCCAGCGCCCGTCAATCACCGGGCGAATACCGATTTTTGCTTTTGCCATATTGTATCGTCCCTTCTCTGCAATTTTTCTATAGAAACAAAGTATAGCATAGGGCTTTGAAAAAGGAAAGTACCACTTGCCACTTTTCCGCGTGTCATATTTCCACGGTTGGGGTCATAATACTAATTCCAAGTAGAAAACTCGAATAGATTTGCGTGGATTTTTCGCGTTGTGCGCGGCGGACGACGCTGCCGGACTCTTGTCCGGCAAGGAGGACAACAATGCACAGCGCGAAAAAGACCGCAAAGATATCAAGGTTTCTGCTTGGGATTAGCATTACTTATAGGCGAGGTGATTACCGTGCCGTTATCCCACAGACAACGTCTCCCCGCGCAGGCACCGCCCCCGTTTGCGCCGCCCTATTGCCCGGATTTTCATTTCGCCACGGTGGAATTTTTGCGGCAAGCCTGCTATCTGCAAATCTATCTTTGGCTCCGGGACGGCCAAAATTTTTGGTTTTTTCCGACCGCAGTGACGCAACAAACGCTGGAAGGCTATTATTGGAATGTGGATCGCTGGCGTTACACCGCGCTGGAGCTTTCGCGTTTGGACAGTTTTTTGTAAGGAGAGTGTCTTCCTATGCCCAGAGATATCAGAGGAATTCCTATTGAAGCCTTAGTTCAAGACCCGGATATCATTGATATCATCGTCCCCTATAATCGACAAGTTGCAAAATATTTTGCGGATGTCAATTATGTGCAACTTGGTAAAAAGGCTGGGAATTATGTTGTGGCCTATTTATATCAGGAGGATTTGCCGGTTTTGGCCAAGGAAATCGGCGGCAGTGAATTTAATCTGCTGCCGCTTGCCATGGGGCTCATGGAGCGGCACGATTTAGAGGCTGCCGGCATCATACAGGTGCAAAACCAGCCCTATCTGGATTTACGCGGCAACGGCGTGCTGCTGGGTTTTGTGGACACGGGTATTGATTACACGCTGCCGGCCTTTCAATATGAGGATGGCACAAGCAAGGTGCTCTCCCTCTGGGACCAGAGCATAAGCGGGGATGCGCCGGAGGGCTATTTTTATGGAACGGAGTATTCGCACCAGCAAATCAATGAAGCACTGCAAAGCGCCCAACCCTATTCCGTTGTGCCCTCCCGGGATACGGTTGGGCACGGCACCTTTCTGGCCAGTGTGGCGGGGAGCCATGAAGACAGCGCCTATATCGGCGCGGCTCCGGACGCAGATATCATTGCGGTAAAATTAAAAAAGGCAAGCCCGTATTATTTGGACTACTATCTGGTACCGCCGGAGCAGGAGAGTGTGTTTGAATCCAGTGATTTGATGCTGGGCATTCAATTTATTCTGGAGCGGGCATTGGCTTTGGGCAGGCCGGTAGCCATTGCCGTTGGCGTGGGCACAAACTTTGGTACCCACGATGGCTTGGGCACCCTGGAAGCCTATGTTACCTCCGTAGCGCATTTGGATGGCGTTGCAATCTGCACCGCAGCCGGGAACGAAAGCAACATGCGCCACCACGCTTCGGGGATTATCAGTCAAAGCGGGGCATCCGATACGCTGGAGCTGCGCTCCGCAGGCCCGGAATCCAATATTTTTCTTTCGCTGTGGAACTCCGCATCCGACCGTTTTTCTATTTCGGTAACCTCGCCGGCGGGCGAAACCGTGGGGCGCATTCCGTTTAAAGCCGGGCTGCAGGCGGAATCCAAGCTGGTGCTGGAAAAGTCAATTGTCCAAGTGAGCTATATTTTTCCCACGCAGGGCACGGGGGAACAACTGACAATTGTGAGACTAATGGAACCCACTCCGGGCATTTGGAAGGTTGCCATTTACGGAGATAATATTGTTAACGGAACCTACCACGCCTGGCTGCCCATCACGGATATGGTTGCGCCCGGCGTAGAATTCCTTGCGCCGGACCCTTATTATACCGTGCTTTCCCCGGCGACAGCCATCGGCTCCGTTTCCTGCGGCGCTTATAACAGCTTAAACAACAGCCTGTATGTTTCCAGCTCTTGGGGACCCACCCGCTTGCCGGGGCAGGTGCCCGTTTTGGTTGCGCCCGGCGTCAATGTCGGGGGCTTGCTGCCCGGCAACCAGCAGGCAGCCATGAGCGGCACAAGTGTTTCCGCCGCCATCACAGCGGGAGCCTGCGCCCTGATGCTGGAATGGGGTGTTGTGCAGGGCAATAACCTGCCGATGAATTCTTTTTTGCTGCGTTCCTATTTGATTAAAGGCTGCACCCGCGACGAAGGCAAGCACTATCCGGACAGCCAGTGGGGCTACGGTAAGCTGAACTTGATTAATACCTTTGAGCAAATGAGTTTGCAGTGAGGCAAAGACGGTAATGGCGAAAGCGGCCAATTGTAAAATGGCTCGCGCACTTTTTCGTGCGCGAGCCACTTTCTGTGTTCCGGAAAACGCTATTTCATATAAAGCTCCAGATACGCTTCAACGGTCTTCAGATATTGCTGATTCACCGCATAGTCCGTGCCCGGCTTGTCGGCAATGTTTTCCAGGCCGTGGCCGGAGTTTGCATAGATAAAGTAGCTATGCGGCACACCCGCTGCGCTCAGCGCGGCGTCAAGCTTGTCGCCGTTGGAGAGGGGCACAAGCTCATCCTTGCCGCCGTAGCGCATGATGGTGGGCGGAACGTTGGGGCTGACATGGTAAACGGGGGAGAATTCGGCGAGCGCCTGAATTTGGTTCAAGACATCCTGCTCCGTAATATTGAGCTGTACCAGCATGGATATCAGCGGCAAAACGGATTGGCCGCTCATTTCGATATAGCCGTAATCCGTAAAATCGCTCGGGCCGACGTCGTCAATAATAAAGCCAATCGGAATTTTACAGGTTTCGTGACGCGTGTAGGCATAGAGCAGTGTCAGGTGTCCGCCGGCGGATGCGCCGAGGATGATGAGCTTATTGGGCGTAATACCCTCGCTGACCATGACGTCATACAGCTTGTTGATTGCTGCGTCAATATCGTCCAGCATGTCGTTAAAGCTGATATCCTGGTTAATGCCCTTCAGATTGTTGAACATGCGGTAGTTGATGCTCGCGGTTACAAAGCCGCGGGAAGCATAGTCCCGGCAGGCTGCGGTGTAGTTGCTCTTATCCCCGCCAATCCAACCGCCGCCGTGAATCATTAAAATCGCGTTGGTGGGTTCGCCCGAGTTTTTCGCTTCCTTGGGCAGATAGATATCCATCTTCTGCGCGGAGCTCGTGCTTGCATAGGCCGTGTTCGCGCTTGTGGTGTAGGGCAACAAGCCGAATATCCCCATAAAAAATGCAAGTATGGCTGCGAAAAGCTGTTGAAAAATCGCCAACATAAAAAAACCACCTTTCCGATACAAGAATAAAAATTCTTTTCTGCCTGCGTCATGAGCGCTTGCGCTACGAGTGTATATACAGTATAGTAAAAATCTGGGAGTAAGTCAATTTTTTTCTGTATTTCGGGCAATGCCCGCTATTTGTAACGCAAGATCCGCGTACTGCTAAACAAACCTTTTATCATTTTTTCAAAAAATTATTGACAAACGATAATATGTCGCGTATACTGGCTTTGACATTATCGCAAAACAATAATTTGGGGCGTTTGCAATGAAACGAAAACTGCTATTGGTGCTTTTGGCCGCGCAGCTGCCTGTGTGCATCGGGCTTGCCTGTTGGGAACAGTTTGACGCGCTCACCATCGCATTTTTCCCTTGGGTGAAACTCGGCGAGGGGCTGCGGGGTCTCTCACTCAGCTCTGCCGGGGGAAATATTGCCGCCATCCTGCTGTATGCGGGCATCTGCCTGCTGCCGCTGGCCTATTTGGGCTACCGCTCCCTGCAAAAACGCGTGCGGATAGAGGACGGCCTGTTGGCTCTGCTATGCGCGGTGTTGTTTGCGCATCTTTATATGCTCATTAATCCCGGCCTGTTCCCGAGCCCGCTCGGGGTGGAGGAGATGAGCGGTATGGCGGGAAGCATGGTGGTGTATTCCGTTGCGCTCGGCTATGCGCTGCTACGCGTGTTACGCGCAATCAAGGCGGGCGGAACAGACTTTCTGCTGCACAGCTTAAAAATTTTACTGGCTCTCCTGTGCGCGCTGTTTGTGTTTTGCGTGTTTACGCTGGAGCTCTCCGGCCTGCTCACGCAATTGCGAACACTTACGCAAACAAATACGGACGGTGCAGACCTGGGCCTTTCCCGGCTGTTTCTGCTGCTGCAGTACCTCGTGCGTGTGCTGCCGTATGCGTGGAATCTGGCGGCGCTTTTGTGGGCGATTCCGTGTATCCGCGCTTTGGAACGCAGCCCTTACGGCGAAGCGCTTGCGCAAGCGCTTCGCCGCTTAGGCGCACTGTGCCGCCTTGCCGTGCAGAGCATCCTGCTCTCCCAAATCGGGTTGCATACGCTGCAGTTTGCCCTAGGGATGCGCGTGCGCACAGTTAGTTATCACATGTTTGTTCCGCTTTCATCTCTGCTGTTCCTGCTTGGGCTGCTTTTGTTTTCTGCCTATTTTGAGCGGGTTCGGCAGTGGAAGGCTGAGCATGATTTGTTTATTTAAGAGGTTTGAAATGGCTATTACCGTTCATTTAGATGAGGCGCTCAAACGGCGGGGCATGACCGCCAAGGAGCTTTGCGCGCTGGTGGGCATTACGCAGGCGAACCTTTCCATCCTGCGCAGCGGCAAGGCCAGGGGCATCCGCTTTTCCACCATCAACCGCATTTGCTATTATTTGGATTGCAGCGTTGGGGATTTACTGCGCTTTGACGGAGTTTTGGAGGAGGATGAAGATGAAGAAGCGTAAGGCGGCGGCGCTTTGTATGTTGCTTATGTTTGCGCTCTCCCTGTGCGGCTGTCAGCTCGCGCGGGCGGAATTTGCAAAACCGGAAGAGGAGCGCTTAATTGGGGTATTGGTCACGCGGGACGGCTCCAACCCGTTTCAAGAGGAGGCCTTCCTGAGCGGGTGGGAAGAGGCGCTGGCCGACGGGCGGGTACCGTTGCATGACGACATGCGCCTTTACGCCAGCTTACAGACAATACAGGAGCAAGACGAAAACGGCGAACCCTTTGCGCGGCAGGAATACGTGTTTGAACAGGTCGCGGGGTATCGTTTTTTTACCGCCTCGGTTACGCCCTCGAACGGCGAAGCTTTTGAAAGCAGCGTTTCAGACGATATCTTCAGCAAGGTGCATTTCGATTATAATCACGGTGATGCACTTAGGCAAACGCGCTTGAGCAGCACGCTTTATGTTGCGGCGGGGCAGGAGGTAATTGTGTATTACAATCCGGTGTATCAAAGCGCAGACGGGCGCGTTTACGCCGTGCAGGGCTCCGGCTTTCACGTTGGGGGTGCCGCGGCGCAGCAAAACGGAACCATCAACGCAAGCGCAACGCGCACAATCAACGGGGTCAAGACGGTGGAAGAATTTGAAGTATCCCTGACAATTGAGCAAGTAGACCCACCTTCAGCCGTAGCGGTGGTGGAAATGAATGCGCAAAATGGGGTCATTTCAACCAAGCGTTACGCCACGCCGAAGCTGCCGAAGGAAATTTCGGTTTGCTCCGACGCCGCCTATATCCTTGTGGAGAGCGCCGCACAGCGGGATGGAAAGAACGAAATAACGCGAAGCCTGTACGGCCGGGAGGCAGAAAGCATTACCGCCTTATCGCCCCGGGAGGATGGCTTTTTAACGGCACACGATATTCCGCTGGTTTTTAAATAATGGGAGGGCGCTGATAGCATGAAAGTATTGATTGACGCCGATGGCTGCCCGGTGGTGGATTGCAGCATTGCGCTGGCCGGGGAATTTTCCCTGCCCTGTGTGCTGATTTGCGACAGCGCCCATGTGTTTGAGCGGGCAGCTGCGCAAACTATCACGGTTGACCAAGGCGCGGACAGTGTGGACTTTCGCCTGGTGAACCTAATTGAGGCGGGTGACGTCGTTGTTACGCAGGATTACGGCCTTGCCGCAATGTGCCTGGCTCGCGGTGCACGGGCGCTGAACCAAAACGGACTGGTGTTCTGCGCGGATAACATGGACGCCCTGCTCCTACAGCGCCACACAGCCAAGAAAATCCGCATGGCGGGCGGCAGGCTCAAAGGGAACGCCAAACGCAGCCCGGAGCAGGATGCGGCGTTTCTGGCCGCGCTGAGAAACATATTGGGGGAATAACATGCTCAAGCTCACAGAAATAAAACTACCGTTGGACGCGCCGGAGGATGCGCTGCTGCGTGCGGCGGCAAAGCGCCTTTCCTTGCGCACGGAAGATATCAGCCAAATTCAGGTTTTGAAAAAAGCGGTGGATTCGCGCAAAAAAAGCGATATTTTTTTCATCTATAACGTAGCCGTTACCCTGCGCGGCGGGGAGGAGGCCGTGCTGAAAAGGCAGCTGAGCCATGTGGAGCTGTATGAAATACGCCCTTTGCCCGAGGTGCCGCTGCGCCGCCGCAGTGCGCTGCGCCCTGTTGTGGTCGGCTTTGGCCCCGCCGGAATGTTTGCCGCGCTGACACTGGCGCGGGCAGGGCTGCGCCCCCTCGTGCTCGAGCGCGGGCAGGCGGTTGAAACGCGGCAAAAGGACGTGGAAACCTTTTGGCGGGAGCGCAGGCTGAACTGTGAATCCAACGTCCAATTCGGCGAGGGCGGGGCGGGAACCTTTTCAGACGGCAAGCTGACCACCGGCATCAAGGACCCGCTCTGCGCCCATGTGTTGGAATCACTCACCACCCACGGTGCGCCGCCGGAAATTTGTTACAGCGCCAAGCCGCACATCGGCACGGACAAGCTCGCGGACATAGTACGCAGCATCCGCGCAGAGCTGCTTGCGCTGGGCGGGGAAATCCGCTTCGGCTGCAAGCTGGCGGGCTTTTATACCGCGAACGGCACAGTCCAGGGCATCCGCTGGGAGAGTGCGGTGGAAACGGGCGATTTTGAGACGGATACGGTGCTGCTTTGCATCGGCCACTCCGCGCGGGATACGGCGCAGATGCTCGCGCGGCAGGGCATCCCTTTGGAGCAGAAGCCCTTTTCGGTGGGTGTGCGCATTGAGCACCCGAGGGAGTGGATTGACAGGGCGCAGTACGGCGCCTTCGCCGGGCACCCCGCGCTGGGCGCGGCGGACTACAAGCTGGCCTGCCACCCGGCTCACGGGCGCGGTGCCTATACCTTTTGCATGTGCCCGGGCGGCACAGTAGTCAACGCGGCCTCAGAGGAGGGTGCGCTGGTCGTCAACGGCATGAGCGCCTATGCGCGCGACGGGGAAAACTCCAATTCCGCCGTTTTGGTAGGTATTGCGCCGGAGCAGTTTCCCGGCAAGCATCCGCTTGCGGGCATGGAATTGCAGCGCGAGATAGAGTGCTGCGCGTTTCAGCGCGGCGGCGGGGACTATCGCGCGCCCGCGCAGCTGGTGGGGGATTTTCTGCGGGGAAGGCCGTCAACGCGCATGGGCGCGGTCAAGCCCAGCTGCCCCACGGGCGTCAAAGCGGATGATATCCGCGCCATTCTGCCGCAGAGCGTGACAGATACGCTGGCGCAGGCGCTGGAGCAGATGAACCGCAAGCTGCAGGGCTTTACCCTGCCGGACGCGGTGTTAACCGCCGCCGAAACACGTTCCTCCGCGCCGCTGCGCATTGTGCGGGATGAGCTGTTTCAATCCGCGCTGCGCGGCCTTTACCCCTGCGGCGAGGGCGCGGGCTATGCGGGCGGCATCGTTTCCGCGGCAGTAGACGGCATCCGCTGCGCCCACGCCGTAATGCGGGATGAGCGGGATGAGTGGTAATGGCAAGCCCCTCTGGCAGGCAGGGTTTCCCTGATTGTTTTGTAAATTATCTTGCCTTTTGTTGGCTGTGATGGTAGAATTACATAAATATGGTAAGCATTGGAGTGGTTTCATGGCGAAGGAAGTGAGCATTGCCCAAAAAGACCGGCGTTATGTCGGCAGCAAGGAAATGCTGGGCTACATCCTGTTTGACGTTTCGGCAGGCTTTAACATCAGCGACTATAACGAACGCTTTTTGTATGATGTGCTGAAAATCGACCTAAAGCTGCTTTCGCTGCAAAGCGCAATTAACTCCGTTTGGGACATTGCAAACGACACCTTCACCGGGGCAATTGTGGATAAAACCCGCACACGCTGGGGCAAGTTTAAGCCCTATCTCTTTATGACGGCGGTGCCCGGAACCATTTTAGGCATCCTCGGCTGGCTGATGCCCTATTTTTTCAGCCAGGATCCCACGAGCATGGGAAAATTTGTCATGTATGTTGCCCTTGGGCTGTTGAACGAGGGACTTGCAACGTTTCGCGGAATTTCTACCAGCGGCTACCTCGCCTCCATCACACCGCACCCGGTTGACCGAACGCGGCTGATTATGTTGACACAGCTGCTCTCCGGCTTTTTCGGTGAACAGATTCCCTCTCTTCTAATGGGTCTGTTTATTGACCTGGTCAACACACAGAAGGTGAGCTGGACGATGCGCGGGGTCTATGCGAAAATGGGTATTTTCACCGCCACGGTCAGCGGCGCAATCGGCCTGTATTTTCTGTTTGTTTCGCGGGAACGTGTGCAGCAATCGGTTGACACGCCCAGCATTCTGCAAGGTCTGAAATCTATCGTTAGCAACAAGCCGCTTTTAATCGCAACCATCTCCGAATGCCTTGGCTCGCTCAAGGTGAATGTGAATAAAAACAACTACTACATAGATGTTTTGGGCTCGGCCACCTATAAAAATATTGTGGGTATCCCAGGCGGCCTGACTTCCACGGGCGGCATCGCCGCTGTAACCTATCTGCGCAAGCGCTTTTCCACCAAAACACTGTGGGTGGCCGGCGGCAGCGCATCAGAATTTTTGATGGCACTGGTGTTTTTCTATGGCTCCATCGGTGGAATCGGTGAGCGCGGCTGGTACCGCAGCCCCATGAAAATGATTCCTATCTTAATGCTGCAGGAGTTTATCGCCAACGCCTTCCTCGGCCTTAAACGCATCATTCCAACCGAAATTTTTAACGAATCTCTGGATTACTGCGAGTGGAAGAACGGCTACCGCACCGAGGGCATGACTGTTGTGGCAAAAAGCTTTGCCAGCAAAATTTTAAACTCCATTATGAATTCCATTCGTCCCCTGCTGTTAAAGGCGCTGGGCTATGACATCACCGCAGGCTACGGCAAGCAGAATAACCACACCAAATACCTGCTGTTTATGTTCTGCACCCTTGTTCCGTTTTTAACCAGCCTGCTTTCCATCATCCCAAAATTCCTCTACCCCTTGAGCGCCCACGAGCGCAACCGCATGTATGAGGAGCTGCTCGTGCGCCGCAGCCAGGAAATGGCGGAACGGTCGGATACAACGCTGGGCGCAGAAATGTAACCGTAACTATAACTCTTTTATATCAGAAGGCTGGGAGCTCCCCAGCCTTTTTTGTTATTTCTCCCATCTCTGCCGCATATAGTAATACCAATCCCATTAAGAATACTTTTCGCAAAATTCGGCAAGAGCGCATACATGAAACGCCCGTTACCGAATTTTGCAAGTATTCTAATGCCAATATCCAAGAAAAGCCATACCGCAAAGCTTTTCCTTGATTTTTTATAACGTTTTCTAATGGAGATTGGTATAAAAGGTGATTGGTATAATATAAAACGCAAAAGCAAAGGCGGGGGAGCAGGATGGAAGACGAGCTTTGGATGGAGGAAATACGCGCCCGCAGGCAGCAGCGGGAGCAAACTGCGGAGGACTACGGCTGGGAGGATGGAGAAGCCGGGCGCAGTGCGGGCAAGGGCGACTACCTCGTGCGCATTACCCTGCTGCAAACGCTGCTTTGCGCCCTGCTGGTGGGCGGGGTGTTTCTGCTCAGCAAACTCAGCCCGGATCGCTTTCACGCCCTGGGCAACGCCTACCGCAGCATTATGAGCGTGGATATGCCGGCCAGGGATATGTTTGCGAAAATCAAGAATTCCGCCATGTATGTGTTGGCACCCATGGATAACTGGAAAAAAGAAAGCAAAACGCCGCAGGAAAACAGCGGCGACTCCCCCGCCGAAGAGGCCGCTGACACAACGGCTCCAACAAGCAGCGCGGCGGCACCTACTACGGCTTTTGAAGAGGATTTGGATTTGCCCAGCGGCGGGGTGGATATCGCCGTTTTGGCGGACAATGTCAACGCCTCGTTTGCGCCCGTCTATGTCACGGCTCAGCCCATGCTCTGTGTGGACGGCAGAATTTCCTCCCGCTTCGGCTACCGCATTCATCCCATCACGGGGGAAGAAGGGCTGCACACGGGGCTTGACATCGCCGCGCCGGAGGGTACCCCCATCGCCGCAGCCTGGGGCGGCGTTGTGGAGGAGGCCACCTCCTCCAGCGGCTTCGGCAACTATGTCAAGCTACGGCACGAAAACGGAATGCTGAGCGTTTATGCCCACTGCCGGGAGCTGTATGTCACCAAGGGCGCACACATCCGTGCGGGAGAGATTATCGCCCTCGTTGGGCAAACAGGCGCGGCAACGGGGCCGCACCTGCATTTTGAGATTCGTATTAACGACGTGCGTATGAACCCGGAATGGATTTGGGATACGCGATGATTTACAGGATAGGACTTACACCATGAAACTACAGCTCAAACGCGTACATCTGCACGTCAGCTTTTTATTTGCCGTGAGCGTGACCCTCATGCTGATATTGGACGACAGCGGGGCGGCGGCCATTACGCTGGCCGCCTGTTTTTTGCATGAAAGCGGGCATTTGGTCTGCCTGCTGCTCTGCGGGGCTGCGCCGCGCCAGGTGAGCCTGGGCATCTTCGGCATGCGCATTGACCGCGCAAGCAGCATCTCCCTCTCCCTGCGTCAGGAGGCGCTGGTCTGCCTTGCGGGGCCATTTTTTAATTTGCTGGCTGTATTGCTCTGCCTTGCGTTTTACCGTGCGGCGGACGGGCGGCTTGCGCTGCCGCTGCAGGCCAATCTGGCTCTTGCGCTGTTTAATCTGCTGCCCATTGAGCCGCTGGACGGCAGCCAGACGCTGTATTTTCTGCTCTGCCTGCGCCGCGAGGAGGCCGAAGCGAAACGCGCCTGCATGCTGCTTTCCTATTTTTTGGTAGTTCCGCTGATTCTGTTTGGCGTGATTCTGCT
The DNA here is from genome assembly GCA_031549535.1 of Oscillospiraceae bacterium. Classification (GTDB taxonomy): domain Bacteria; phylum Bacillota; class Clostridia; order Oscillospirales; family Acutalibacteraceae; genus JAVBPP01. Next base: position 15,726 of record JAVBPP010000095.1, on the reverse strand, counting down.
GGTGAAAAGCGGCTACAATTTCACGTTACTTGCCGTTTCGGTGTATCTGTTTGCCCTGCTCTTTTTTAAAAAGGAGAAAAGCTTCGTGACATAAAACGCCCTGTTATGCTATACTAAACGCATCTTCTTTAAAGGAGCGTTCTATGCATCACAAACTTGATTTAAACCGGGTGCAAAAGCCCGGCCGCTATACCGGCGGGGAATACGGCAGCATTGTGAAGGACAAGACTCGGGTCGCCCTGCGCTATGCCTTCTGTTTTCCCGATACCTACGAAATCGGCATGTCTCACCTGGGGATGAAAATCCTTTATGCCCACGCGAATGCGCGGGAGGACTGCTGGTGCGAGCGCGTGTTTGCCCCCTGGGTGGATATGGAGCAGGAGATGCGGGCAAACGGTGTTCCGCTCTACGGGCTGGAGAGCGGCGACCCCCTGCGGGACTTTGACCTGCTCGGCTTTACGCTACAATACGAGCTTTCTTACACCAATATTTTAAACATGCTGGATTTGGCGGGTCTTCCCCTGCGCGCGCGCGAGCGCACGAGCCTGACGCCCCTTGTGATTGCGGGCGGTTCCTGCGCCTGCAACGCGGAGCCCTTGTCGGATTTTATTGATGTATTTGTTCTGGGCGAGGGGGAGGAAATCAGCGGCGAGCTGCTGGATTTGCTGAAACAGCATAAACAGCAGGGCTCGGACAAACAGCGCTTTTTACGCGCCGCCGCACAGTTGCCCGGCATCTATGTGCCCAGCCTGTATACGGTGGATTACCATGCGGACGGCACCATTGCCGCCGTTACCGCACAGGAGGATGCACCTTTTCCGGTGCAAAAACGCATTGTCCGCGATTTGGACGGCATGTTCGCCCCGGATGCGTTTGTTGTGCCGTTCCTTGAGACGGTGCACGACCGCACGACCGTGGAGCTGTTTCGCGGCTGTGCACGCGGCTGCCGCTTTTGCCAGGCGGGCTTTTTATACCGCCCCATCCGTGAAAAATCGGCCCAGACGGTGGAAGCGCAGTGCAAAAACATCTGCGAAGCGAGCGGCTATGACGAAATTTCCCTATGCTCCCTGAGCACGAGCGATTACTCCGATTTGGAGCCCCTGCTGCGCGCCCTGCTGCGCTGGACACCGGAGGAGAAAATCAACATTGCCCTGCCCTCCCTGCGCATGGATAACTTTCCGCAGGAATTGATGGAACAGCTCACTGAGGTGCGCCGCAGCGGCCTAACCTTCGCGCCGGAGGCCGGGACACAGCGCCTGCGCGACGTCATCAATAAAAATATTACGCAAGAAGAGATTCTCTCCACCGCGCGGCAGGCCTTCGAGGGCGGCTGGACAGCGGTAAAGCTATACTTCATGCTCGGCCTGCCCACGGAAACCGAGGAAGATATCACGGGTATCGCGCAGCTTGCACAACAGGTTGTAGACGCCTATTACCAGAACCCCAACAAGCCCAAGGGCAAGAGCGTTTCCGTCTCCCTGGGTGCCTCCTCCTTTGTGCCAAAGCCGTTCACACCCTTTCAATGGGAGGCGCAGGATACGCCGGAGGTTTTGGAGGAAAAACAAAAACTGCTGCGCTCCAGCCTGACCACGCGCAAGGTGACGGTCGGCAGGCACAAGGCGCAGCTGAGCATGCTGGAGGGTGTGTTTGCGCGCGGCGACCGCAGGCTCGGGGCGGTTTTGGAACGCGCCTTTGAAAAGGGCTGCAAATTTGACGGCTGGGACGATCAGTTCCGTTTTGACAGCTGGATGGAGGCCTTCCGGGAATGCGCAATCGACCCGGCCTTTTACGCAAACCGCAAGCGGGAGTTCAGCGAAATTCTCCCCTGGGATCATTTGGATTACGGCATCTCTAAGGCCTTTTTGATGCGTGAGAATGAAAAGGCACACAAGGCCGCCACAACGGCCTGCTGCCTGACCCACTGCGCCGCCTGCGGCGCGGACCGGCTGGACGGCGGCTGCCCCGTGCAAAGGCGGCTGCGGGAAGGCACGGCGACATAAAACAGGAAACGACGGTGCGCCCGGTGTGCGCACCCTACGCGATACGCCACGCAAATTCCGCCGCTCCGTCCGGGTCGCATCCGGTAGGGGCGCGCATGGCGCGTCCACGTTCCGACAGAGCGCCGTTTATTTTCGGTATCCGCCGTGCGCTTCCGCCGCGCGGTTGGTATTGTCCGAGGTTTTTTTGCGCAGGGAAACGGCATCGGGCGCATACGATGCGCCCCTGCGGCGATATGCATCATAATACGTTCTGGTTGCCTGTGTAGATGCCGGTTGCCTTTTCCAAACGCCATCCAAAGAGAACAACGGTGCCCCGCGTACGTCCTGTTCGCCACAATTTCCGCCGCAACCGTCCGGGCGGCCTACAAGCGAGGGCTCCCTCAGCCGCCTGTGGGCGGCAGTTGCCTCGCGGAGGGGATATCCCTCCCGGAGGGAGCCAAGGAACGCTGTACCCCTCCCCGCCTCCCTCGCCGAGGGAGGTTTCCCCGCAAGGGACACAGGGCGTCGCCTGTGGCAGACAACATCCACAGGAAACGGCTCGAAATCTTCATATAATTTTTTACAATCTTGTCGTTCCAATGTTGTAAGAAATATTTGATCACCTTGCAGTTTAATCATTTTTCGTGTCCTCCTGTAAAACTTTTTCGTATTCGTATCGGTACTGATAATAGCTTAACTTTTGATGCAATCCCTGTGATGCGATATTTTCACAACCGGTTCCCGAGCGAATAACCCTCGCGCTATTTCGCTTTGCCGATTTTTCAGCATAGTCCATTAGGTACGTCGCGACACCATTATTACGGAAGGATTCCTCAACATAAATATCCTGCACATCCGCCCAGCACATAAACGAATCGGTTTCGCCATGAAACGGAACCCATAAATAGCCGACTATTTCGCCCGATTCGGTTCTGATAATTTCAGCGATTGTACGTTTATCCTCCATGCTTTCGCGCAGTGCGGTTAAAAATTCGTTTTGCTGTCCGGCATTGGCTAACCAGTTCGTCTGATATTGTTCGCACGCAAGTTTTCTCGCCCACGGCGTGTCGCACTCGTAATTGATACGGCAATGGCGTTCGAGGGCATATTCGCGGTCGGCATCGAGGTCAATTTTCGTATGAATGAATTTCATCTTTGAATTATCCTGCTGGGTAGCTTCTTCAACCTTCCATTCATAAATACACGTCCTGCGCTGCCCCTGCCTGTAAATACCCGTCCAAGTCGGCGTATCGACTGTTTCGAGTAATACAGCGCCGATCTTCTCCATAACGCGGCGGCAAGGGGCGTTGTTTTCATCAGTTGAAATCAGTATTTGGCCATATCCACATTTTTTTAGAAAAGGCCGCAGTGCGAGACAGGCTTTCGTCATGTAACCATGGTTTCGTTCCTGATCGTCGTTTATCATAAAGCCGATTTGACCGTCATAATAAGCGCTGATGGAATAACCGATCTTGACGTTTATCCAGCCAACCCATTTATTATCGGCATTGATATCGAAACGATATGACACTATGTACCCATCGTTAGGCTGTTGCAGATTGATGTTGTCGTTGTAAATCGCAACATTTTCGTAACGGTATATCGGTGTTTGGAGATAATCCAAGTTGACCACCGGACTGTATTTTTTCTTAGCAGCCGTTGACTTCACCGCTTCAAAAATACGGCATCCGCTGCCGCCGCTCTGCCACGACGCCAGTGCGCGGTCGTTGTACTCACCAATTACATCAAACCCGCACTCCCTACATGCCTCAAGCCATTCCTCGCGTGTATAACTTTGAAGATAAAAGGCATGATCAAAGCTCTCAACATTGCCACTACTATTCTCGGCGTAAAAGGTTTGCGAAATGTAGCATCGCCCGGTGTCTGCGTCGTTGCGGGTTTCACCGGTTTTCCAAACCTTCATATCCGGATAAACCTGAGTTAAAGGATGGAAAGTTTCCGTAGGCGTGTAATTTGACTCTGCGTCAGGCATTCTCAAACCTGTTTCGATAACTAAGCCACCGCCGTCGCGCAAGTGATTGTTGATGCAGACCAGCGCCCTCTTTACATCTTCTATCGTGAGTATGTGCCCGAAATCCATGCTGTAGCAAAAGTCCGCCGGCGGCAAATCGAAACGAAAATCTCTCACGTCAGCCTCGTACAGTTTTAGTCCCGGTATATTGCCGTATCGTTTTTTTCCTTCGGCTATCATTTCTGGTGTTATATCGAACGCGGTGACGTTCATACCATGTTTCGCTAAATAAGCGCCGGTTTCACCCCACGCGCACATAGGGATAAGTACGTTTTTTCCATATTTTGCGGCATATTTACGCCAGTGTTCATGTTCTCCGGTGCGGTCATGCCCACTCCAATCCCAAAACTGTGCATGACGAGCGTAGTTGCCAATATTATTTTTCATTGTATTGTCCTCCTCTTGTATCGTTTTTTCGAATATCATTTGTGTATAACACCCAGGTAAAGTGGCTTCATATTGCCGTTGAAGTTCGCGGTCGGGAAATGGCAAGCCAAGAAAAACCTGATTGACTGTGCCTTCGTAAACATTAGTACCTCTTACCGGATACTTCTCGTTCAAAGACAACAATTCATCGATGCTGTGTTTTTCAGATTGAACAAGCAGAGTTCCGGTGTAACCGAGTTTCTGATAAAATTCTTCGGCACTTTCCACTGCGCCTAAACCAAGATGGTGAATGCCGTGTCTGAGAGCACGCTTTTCAAGCAGGAACATCAACTCCCTCGCAATGCCATGTTTTCTGAAACGTTCATCGACTGCCACAGGCCCAACGGTGATGCTATTGCCATTCTCAATTCTACCAAATACAATACCGATGACTTCGCCTCCCATTTCAGCGTACAGCATTAAGTCGCCGTGAGTTTTCATTCGTTCAACCCACTTATTCCGTGAATACGCAGGACTATGATTTTCGCTTGAATGCCCGAATACCTTTTTGTCGAACGCAAGAGTGGCGTCGAGTTGCTGTTCGGTTGCAACATGTTTTATTGTAATGTTCATTTTCTTCTTCCTCTCAAAATAAAATAGCGGAAAGCTTTTCAGCCTTCCGCGCAGGGGTATAGTGTACCCCGACAATCAAAAAGGCTGCGGACAAAACGCCGCAGCCAATACTTAATCTTTTCATCTCATCGGTAAAATGGCAACACTTCAAAAAGCATAGGAATTTCTATGCCTATCCGCCATATTACCGACGAACCTCAGAAGGATAACCTTCTTGATTAAGCTCCGCACAACGTCTCGCCGTTATCCATTTGGACGGAGCAAACCATGACTTTTAATATCTTAACGCCTGAAATTAGCATATTAAAGCCCTCCAGTGTATCCATGATAGCATATTGAACGAAAAAATTCAACTTTATTTTCTAGAAAGTTACACATACCCTTGACGACACTCGTTTGATAGCAATTAGAACTGCAGCTTAATGGTCTTAATCTCAAACGGACGAAACTTCAGGGAAATTTCGTTGCCGTTTACGGCGATTGCCCCTTCGTCCTCCTCCATGAGATTGCATTCGCAGGCCGCCTTGGGGGCATCCGCAAACGTGAAACAGCAAGCTGTCTTTTTGTTCCAGGTTTCATAAGCGCGGATGATGATGGCATCGGAATCCTCCGCCTTTTTCACCGTCTCGATCACGACGTTGTCCGCGCAGCAGGAGACCAGGGAATAGGCCTCGGCCAGCTTGCCTTCCGCTTTCTGTGCCTGTGTGCACAGCAGCGGCAGGTTCAGGGAGTAGCCGTGCCAAACCACGTTGGAGCCGCTCACATGCCCCGTGTGCGGATAGAGGGAATAGGTGAAATGGTGCATCTCGCGATCCTGCGAGGGGTTCGGCTGGGTGGCGCAGCGCAGCAGGGAGGGTTGAATGCGCCCCTGTTTCACGGTGTTGCCGTATTTGCAGTCGTTCAGCACAGAGAGGCCGAAGCTGTTGTCGGAAAGATCCGTCCACTTATGGCCGCAGGCCTCAAACTGCGCATACTCCCAGAGCGTGTTGTTGTGGGTGGCGCGTTCGTAGTTACCGAACTGGATATCAAAGGTTGCGCGGGTGGTGTTGACATCCACCGGGTAATCTGCCTTGAGCAGGATGTCGCGTTCCTTCCAGTCCGCCTTATAATCCACATCAATGCGGTCAAGCGCCTGATAGAAGATATAGTACTGCTCCACTGTGGATTCATAGAACTTGCGCAGCACCTTGAGCACAGTGCGCACCGGGCCGTTTTCTACGATTTCCGCGGCGCTTACATCGTCAATGACCTCATGCTTACGGTCATAATAGACCTTGATATCCCAGGCATCATGATGATAGGGCTTATCCTGGAACGCGAGCAGCTTGCCGAGCACTTCCCCCTCCGGGGCGACGGTGCGGCCGCTTGCCTTGTGCAGCAGTTTGGAAATATGCATCTGCCCGTCAAATTCTGCGACAAAAAAGTCGTTTTCCACACGGCTGGTTTTTGCGTCCAACCCGGCGGAATCCGCCGTGCCCTGGGCAAGGCGGAACAGCTTATAGCCCTTGGCGGGGACATCCTTGGCAAAGAACGCCAGCTTGCCGTCATAGGTTTTTTGCCACGGCAGGGCGTTGCCGTCCGCGTCGAGAATGGCAAACTCCGCCTTGGCGGGCATATCGGTAATCACAACATCGCTGCGTTTTTGGCCGAAGGTGTTAAACACCACCAGCGCATCCTGTGTGCTTGCGACCGCGCATGCAATTTTCTGCATCAGGCCGTCACGCAGGGCCGTGCCCTCCTGCGCCAGCTTTTCGTATTGTTCCTTGGAATCCTCATACACCGCCTCAATGGAGGAGCCGGGGATGATATCGTGGAACTGGTTGAGCAGAATGATTTTCCAGCCCTCGTTGATGTGCTCTGTGGGATAGGTTTCGCCGCACAGTTGCTGTGCGAGTGCACCGAGGGTCTCCATGTCGTGATAGAGCAGCTCGCTCTTGCGGTTATAGCGCTTGTTGCGCGCCTGCGCGGTCAGGGTGCCGCGGTGGAATTCCAGATACAACTCGCCCGCCCACTCCGGCAAACGGTCGTTCTCCTTGACATCCTGCTCCAGCTTTTTAAAGAAGTCGATGCTGAAATTCTGCTTCACACGCGGGCAGCCGGGAATGCCGCGCTCCATGCGCTTGCCGTATTCCAGCATTTCCTTCGTCGGGCCGCCGCCGCCGTCCCCGTGGCCGTAGCTGATGAGGATATCGCGGTTGAGGTCTTTCTGCGAATAACGCTTCCACCCGCCGGAAATAATGGCCGGGTTCAAAAAGGCGTTATAGGTGGTTTGGAAGCTGTCGTTTTCGTTGGTGTTGCCTGTGGCGGGGATGAAGTGGGAGAGCACGCCCGTGCCGTCAATCCCCTTCCAGTTAAAGGTGTCGTAGGGCACCTTGTTATATTCGTTCCAGGAAATTTTTGTCGTCATAAAGAAATCGATGCCCGCGCGTTTCATGATTTGCGGCAGGGCGGCGGAATAGCCGAACACGTCCGGCAGCCACATGATTTTGTTCTCCACGCCAAATTCCTGCTTAAAAAAGCGCTTGCCGAACAGGAACTGACGCACCAGGGATTCGCCCGAAACCACGTTGGTGTCGGACTCCACCCACATGCTGCCCTCGGCCTCCCAGCGGCCTTCTTTGATGCGCTGTTTGATGCCCTCATACACCTGCGGATAATCCTGCTTGACATAGTCATACAGCTGCGCCTGCGGGGACATGAATTTATATTCCGGATATTCCTCCATGAACTTCAGCACGGTCGCAAAAGAGCGCCCCGCCTTGTCGCGCGTCTGGCGCAATCTCCACAGCCAGGCAACGTCAATATGCGTGTGGCCGATGCAGTGCGCGGTGACCTCGCTGTTATCCTTGCCGTAAAGCTCGGTTTCGAGGATCGCCAGTGCCTTTTCGCAGGAAGCGGCAAAGGTGGCATATTCACGGGCATTGAAATCCAGCTCGTTGACAGCCTTATCCAGCGTTTTGATGATATCGATGCGCGGCAGATCGTCCGCGTCATATAGGCGGGAGACCTCCAGCGGCGTCTGCAAATCAAAAATCAGACGCAATACAAGGGTATCAATCACCTTCAGTTTTGCCCGCATCTGCACCTTGCCGCGGTAGGCAAAGGCGTCCGTGTGCGCGTTGATGGCAAAGTTATAGCTTTCGCCGCCCTTGGCGCAGTCCAGCAGTTTGACATTCGTGTGGTTGGAATCCATGCCCTGCAAAATTTTTCCGTCGGAGAAAATAATAATCTGCGGGTTTGTGCCCTGCCAGCCCGCGTCCGGAAACGGCTGCAATTCATACAGCACCGTTTTGCCCGCAAAGCGCGCCGGAACGGTGAAGCTGTGTTTGAACCAGGCGTAACACTCGGGATAGCCCCAATACTCGTTTTCGCTGTCAAACGCACGCCATTCGCCCTCGCCTACTTGGTCGATGGTGTACTGCCCGTCACGGAAGGAAAAGCCGTTGACGCTTTCGCTATCCGTATACAGGCGTTTGCCCTGCAGCTCCTCCAGAATGCGCTCCACGCGCCGGGAAAGAAAATACCGCTCGGAGTTTTTGTCCTTGAAAGGAACATCAAAATGACCCATTTGTTGCCCTGCCTTTCTATCTTCTTAAGTTAATTTTTATTACACCGCATCCGCGCTATACCCGAACAGCGGAATCGGGAGCCATTGCGCCGCTTCGGGCGCAAGCTGCATCCGCAGGGGGCTGTGGAGGGAGAACAGCAGCCGCATTGCGTCCAAATGCTCCAGCTCCATGCAGGGCGACAGCTCCGTTTCCTCAACGGTTACGGCATTGTTTTCCACGCGGATTTTAAGCTGTTCGTCCGTTGTCCACCCGTGAATCAACAGCACAACTTCCCCGTTGCACAAGGGCTCATGCAGCGCCTTTTCTTTCAGAAACGCGCGGATGACATTGGCATAGCACAGCACGTTGTATTGGTGGACGTGGCACACTTCATAACCCTCGCTCAGCAGAAGGAGCGCATCCCGGAGCGCCGTGTCGAACAGGGAACAATCCAGCGAAAGATCTTTTTGCGCCGTTTCCATAGCGGCGAGCACCAGCCTTTGCGTATCCTCCTTCTTTGCGGCGCGCAGCTCGGAGACATGGTCCGCGTTGCGGTTCAGCACAAAATAACCGGCAAACTCTGCGCCGTCAAACACAGCGTAGGGCACGGCACGCCAAGAGCACAGGATATCAAAATAGGCTTCCATCGCGCGCTCGGTGTAAGGGGCAACGCTGCGGTACAGCGCATCTATCTGCGGGAACAGGGCTGCATCCGCCGCCGTGAGTTTGCGCACCGTCAACGCGCTTTTTGCATCCGCCCCGCAGCAGTGGCGCACATTGGTTTTCCCAACGCGGAAGGAAAGCTCCACCCCGGCGGGTTCATAGCCGAAATAGCCGTAACGCTGTCGCTGGCCGCCCAGGTCGCTCAAATCCGTGCCCGTAGCCTTCATATCCTCCAACGCCTGCTGCATGCAGTCCTTCATATACCCCTTGGAACGGCAGGCACGCGTCACCGCCACATTGCCGATGCCGTTCATCCGCAGCGTTTCGCCGCCGACATGGACGGTGGAATAATAACTGCCCACCGCCGCGCAGAGGGTCTCCCCCTCTTTGACAATGAAATTGTTGTGACAGGGGTCGTATTGCTGTTTGTACAGCTTCGGCAGCAGCTCCAAAAATTCACGCTGGGGCTGCTCTTTATCATCCGTAAAAAACACGGTATCCAGCATGAGAATTAAGTTGTCGTAATCTTCCTGCGGCGTTCTGCCGCGTGTAATTTGCTCCATAATTATTGCTCCCCCAACTAAATATTGAAGTTTTATAGCGGATCTTTTGCTGCTAAGCCACGTATAGAACCTTCGGTTCATTGAAAATCCTCGCCATGCGAAAGCATGGCTGTGGTTTTTTCCTTGCTTACCAACAAAATCTCTCGCTATAAATCCTTCAAGATTTAGTCGGTGAAGCAATACCTCAATCTTATACCAATCTCCATTAGAAAGCGTTCTAAAAAATCAAGGAAAAGCTTTGCTGTATGGCTTTTTCGCAGATTTTTTATCTACGCTTTATTTGGATATTGGTATTATAATACTTTTGACAAGAAATCCTGCAGGCGCGGATGCTTCGGGGCTGCAAAAAACGCCTGGGGCGGCGCTTCCTCCAAAATCAAGCCCTCGTCCATGAACAGCACCTTGTTCGCCACCTCGCGGGCAAAGCCCATCTCATGCGTCACCACCACCATGGTCATCCCACTCTCGGCAAGCTCTTTGATGACCTGCAGCACCTCGCCCACCATCTCGGGGTCCAGCGCACTGGTCGGCTCGTCAAAGAGCATGACCTTGGGATTCATTGCAAGCGCACGAACAATGGCGATGCGCTGCTTTTGCCCGCCGGAAAGGCGGGAGGGGTAATCGTCCCGTTTATCCGCAAGGCCGATACGTTCCAGCAACACAAGCGCGTTTTCCTGCGCTTCCTTTTTGGTTTGCAGCTTCAATTTCACGGGGGCGAGGGTGATGTTCTGCATCACTGTCAAGTTGTGGAACAGGTTAAACTGCTGGAACACCATGCCCATGCGTGTGCGGATATCATTGATATCCGCCTTGGGGTCTGTGATGCATTGCCCCTCAAACCAGATTTCACCGCCCGTTGGGGTCTCAAGCAGATTTAAACAGCGCAGAAAGGTGGATTTACCTGAGCCGGAGGGGCCGACGATGACAATTTTCTCTCCCTGCTCCACATGGTAATCAATCCCGCGCAGCACCGTGAGCGCGCCAAAGGATTTTTGCAGGCCTTTAACCTCGATCACTTCTGGCCAGCCTCCTTTCCAAGATGCGCAGCAGGCGCGTTAAGCCGAAAACGAGTATCAGATAGACCACGGCAATCAGCATGTAAATGCGACCGTCGTAATATTTGTTGTTTATCGTATTTGCCGCCCCCGTTAAATCCCGTACCGCGACATAGCCGGCCACCGAGGTTTCTTTGAGCAAGATAATAAACTCATTGCCCAGCGCGGGCAAAACATTTTTGAACGCCTGCGGCAGCACAATGTGCAGCATGGTGGAAAGGCGCGAGAGCCCCAGTGAACGCCCCGCCTCCGTTTGGCCGATATCCACCGCCTCAATCCCCGCGCGCATAATTTCCGCCACATAGGCACCGGAATTGATGGAAAAGGCAATGCAGGCTATGGGCAGGGTATCGCGCATAAAAACCAAAACCACCGTCGCCCAAATCAGCAGCTGCACCATCACGGGTGTGCCGCGAATCACCGTAACATAGCCGTCGCAAAGCAGCTTGACCGCGCCGCCCACCGTGCGCAGCACAGGGTTTTTCACATCTGTGCAGATATAGCGCAAAATAGAAATCAGGCTGCCGATGAGTATGCCCCAAACAGCGGCCACAAGGGCAATGAACAGTGTGTTGCGCAAGCCCGTAAGCAGCAGCACATACTGCCTGTCCTGTATCACAAATTTATACAGCAAATCCAAAAACTCATTTTGGCCCTGTACATATGCGGGTACAAGGTCAAAGCCCATACTCATGCTCCTATCGTGACAAAAATCGGGGCTGCCGCAAATTATTCTTTTTGCAGCAGCCCCGTTTTGTTTGTTTCGTTTTATCAGGAATGCTTCAGCAGATATTCCTCAATCTTGCCCTCGTTGAGCAGGCGCTGCAGCGTGGTGTTGATTGCGTCAAGCAAATCCTTGTTTTCTTTGGCAACAACGATTGCATAGCTCTCCGGCTCAAAGCCCGGGTCAAAGCAAATCGCCTTGCCGTCACGGGCGGCTGTAATTTTTTCCGCAGGCAGCTTGTCAATCATCACACAGTCCGCACGGCCGAGCAGCATATTATCCACCGCTTCAGAGGCGTTGGGATACTGCATCACCTGCTTCGCTTTCGTTTCGGCATCGCCGGCAATCATATCGCCTGTGGTGCCGGCCTGAACGCCGATGATTTTCCCTTCCAAACTAAAGTTGGCGGTTTCGGTGCCCTTTGGCACAATAATGTATTGCCTGGATGTGGTATATTCCACAGAGAAGTCAACGGATTCTTTTCTTTCCTCCGTAATGGAGAAGCCGGCAGCGCCGAAATCGCCGCGCCCGCCCTTGACATAAGCAATGATGTTATCAAACTTCATGTGCTTCACATCCAGCTTCACGCCGAGATCTTTTGCGATTTCGTTGGCGATGTCAATATCTACGCCTACAATGTTTTCTCCCTCGCCAAAGCTCTCATAGGGCGGGAATTCCGCATTGGTGAGCATGACGATGGTGCCGTCCTTCTTAATTTCATCCAAGGTGCGGAAGCTTGCGGAGCAGCCGGTAAACGCTGTCACCGTCACAAGTGCGATTAGAGCCAATGCAAGCAACTTACAAAAAAGTTTCATCCTATATCCCTTTCCTTTCTTAAATACGGTATACGCAGATTTTAGTATAGCATATTTACGGCTCATTTCAAGCTATTTTCTTCTTTTTCTTCGAGAATATCTGTATAAATACATTTTTTATGCATAAAGGCCGCAAAGTCCGGCGGCGGTGGCGCTGTAAATGCCATTTCTTCCCCGCTCACGGGGTGGATAAGGCGCACGCGCAGGCAGTGGAGCAGGGGACGTTCCAGCTGTCGCTCGGCTCCGCCGTACATATCATCCCCCAACAGCGGCGCGCCCGCGTGGGCAAAATGCACCCGTATCTGGTGGGTGCGGCCTGTCTCGGGCGTCACGCGCAGCAGCGTCCCCTGCGGGTGCTGCTCCAGCGCCTCCCAATGCGTCAGCGCGGCCTTTGCGCCCGGCACAGCCCCGCAGGCGCGCAGGGTTTTATGCGGATCCGGGCGGTAAATCGGCGTATCAAACACGCCGCTGCCAGAAAATAATCCGCCCGCTACGGCAAGGTATTCCTTTTGCAGCCCACCGGAAAGGCGGCTGGCCGCAAACGCGTTTAGGGCGCAAACGACAACACCGCTTGTGCCCTTATCCAGCCTGCCGATGCAACGAAACGGCAGCGCCCTCCCCTGTTCGGCATAATAGGCCGCTACCGCGTTGGCCAGGGTATCCCCCTGATGATTGTGCGAGGGATGCACAACCAGGCCGGGCGCTTTGTTGAGCGCGAGCAGGTCGTCATCCTCATATAGAATCTCCAGCGGCCGGCCGGCGCAAAACGGTGCGACTCCGGTTTCGGGGAGAGACAGCACCAAGCTGTCCCCGGCGTGCAGGCGGTCAATGGTGCGCATATGCGCCCCGTTGCAGCGAATGCCGCCGGGGCTGTGTTTCAGCAAAATAACGAGGCGCGCGGATAAGCCCGCCGCGCCCCGTAAATAGTGAATTACTTTTTTTTCGTCATATTCCGGCGGAATGGTAAAACGAAGCTCCCTGCTCACGCGTCCACCGGCATGCGACCCGCCTCATGCACCAAATCCATGAACGCCCTGGTCATCGTGGAACCGGCGCGGCGTCCGGCGGAAACAGATTCTTCATAATGGCCGGAGGCCAAAATGCTGCCGTAATCGTTATCCGGCAAAATATAGCCGACGGAATCGTTGCACAGGCCGATGATTTTGAAATCACAGTCCGCGGGCAGCAAATCGCGCAGGGGCGGGAAATCCCAGCTGGTTTTGGTGTAGCTCTCCTGCGCGGTGAAGGCTCCGCCCAACAAAATTTCAGGCGCAAGCTCACAGGGCACCATGCCAACGCGCAGATAGCTGCCCAGCTCCACATACCCAACCTCGGTCGCAAAGCAGTGCACGTCACCGTCCGTAATGCATTTGTTGCTTACAATACCCAGCTGCGAGAGCGCATTAAACACCTGATTATCGCAGGGGAGCAGGAATTCCTTGAGACGGAAGTTCAAAATCGGCTCCAACTCTGTCTCAATTTCCTTGGAAAGGCCCATTAAAAAGCTGCCGACATAACGGCCGTAGCGCTGGTAGCCCTCGCCCTCCAAATCCTCCGGCAGTTGGCCGCGCTGGGTGGCAACCGCCAGCTGCGGGCCCTGGAAGAACAGGAAGTTTGCGCCCTCTTTATTTACCGATTCCTCAATAAAATAAATATAATCCGCGCTCACGAGCGTGTTGCGGTAGCCCACGCTCACCGGGTGCGCCGCCATGAAGGCGACAACAGTTTCCGCCGAGCCGTCGTCCGGCGCAAAGCGCAGCTTGCCAATATCGCGCACGCGCACGTCCGGCTCGCGTTTATCATAGTTGTGGTCAAATTCATCGGTGTTGGTATAGAACAGCCTGCCCGGCTGCATGCCCAGCGCCGCCTCGCGGATTGCGTCCGCCACCTGCAGCCTGAGGTTTGCCATAAATTCCTTGTTCTTGCCGGAAATCACGGCGTCATAGCGCTTTTCGCGCAGCGCCTTGATGTTGGTTTTCATGATATTGGGCAAATCGCCCCAGAGCCCCTGCGTATCCACCGCGCTGTGGCAGTGGGTGGCGGAGATGTTGATGGCCTTGATGTTATGTTCTGCGGCAAAGGCGCGCAAATCCTCACGAATTTCACGAATCTCCGGCGCGGACAGGCCGATGCAGTCCACCACGGCGAACACCGCCGCGCCGCGCCCGCTGCCGTCATCCACGCAAATCACGCGCACGGCCTGGTCGTCCAACACACCCGTCGCCTCATTCGGCGGCATGGCAAGAAAGCCGCCGATATAGCAGCCCTTGCCTGTGAAACCCTCGGGAATCAAGGAGCGCCTTGCATAGCCCAGCGACCATTTCGCGCCCTTTTTCGGCTCAGCCGCAAACAGCTCCTGCCCGGGCAGGAAGTTTTCATCCTGATATTGCTCTATCGGCGTGGCAGGCATGGTGGGCAACACATTCGTCATGCCCTTGAACAGCCCGGCAATGGCCTTGTCGCCCAAAACCTCTGCTTTCTGCTTCACCTGCTCGGGATTCTTTTTCGCGTAAACATACGCGCCGCCCGCCGCAGCCGCCGCTCCGGCCGCCAAAACGGCAAGCGCTTTCCACGTTCTTTTTTTCATCTTCTCTATCCTCCGTAAGCTAAATTTTTTTCCATCTTTCATAGTAACAGTTTTACAAAAAATGTCAACATTTTTTACGCAAGTGAACACGGCGGAGTTTGCGTTTTAGGCTTTGTGTGTTATACTCAAAATAAGGAAATGCTTTGCTGTTATTGAAATTTGGGGGTGTTGATATGAGTTTGCAATATATAAGGCTCAAGCATGACAAAATAGCATTGCAATGGAACCTGAAGAAGGTAAAGCTATTGCATGAATTTTCGGTTGGCGGAGGCAGATTGGTCTGCAAGCTTCAATCCAATGCGGGTCCTGTCATTCTGAAAGGGTATCCCATTACGGAAAGCGAGGAATCCATCTTAGGCAATGTGTATGCGCTTGCCTTTCTGGGAAATCAAAAAGGGTTGGCGCCGAAATTGCTATACCTTCCGAATGGGGATAGCCTGTATAAAGATAATCGGTTCTACTACTGCATGATGGAATATGTGGACGGAAGGGACGCGCAGGAAACCGCTGCCGATGAATTTTTACTGGGCGGTGTTGCCGCTACCTTGCATAGCATGGAGGGGTATACCCGTGCCTGTCCCTTTGACGTGAACGAAGATATACGGCTGTGCAAAACGTTTTATACTAATATCCATTAGAATAAAGTGTACCCCGTGTCAAGGACAACATGGGTTTTTGCTCTTCCAAAATCAAAGGATATCAGCTATAGTAAAAGGGCTTTACCATTACGCAGGATAGTGCAACGCTGAGGAGCGACATGA
>JAVBPP010000119.1:0-8269 GCA_031549535.1 Oscillospiraceae bacterium | reverse complement strand
GGAAGATTACGGCGCTGAAGGCGGGCACGGCGACCATCACGCTGACGCTTTACAACGGCGTGAAGAAGAGCATGACCGTCACAGTCAAGGCCGCACCGACCAGCATCACCCTCAACAAAACCGCCGTAACCCTCGGCGTGAAAGAAACTTTCACCACCACGGCAACCCTCGCCCCCTCCGGCGCGGCGAGTTATAAACGCGTTTGGTCAAGCAGCAACAAGGCGGTCGCCATCGTGGACACAAACGGCAAAAGCACGGCGCTGAAGGCAGGCACGGCTACCATCACGTTAACCCTCTACAACGGCGTGAAAAAGAGTATGACCGTCACAGTCAAGGCCGCACCGACCGGTATCGCCCTCAACAAAACCGCCGTAACCCTCGGCGTGAAAGAAACCTTTACCGCCGCGGCAACCCTAGCCCCCTCCGGCGCGGCCAGTTATAAACGCGTTTGGTCATCCAGCAACAAGGCAGTCGCCATCGTGGACACAAACGGGAAGATTACGGCGCTGAAGGCGGGCACGGCGACCATCACGCTGACGCTTTACAACGGCGTGAAGAAGAGCATGACCGTCACGGTCAAGGCTGCACCGACCAGTATCACCCTCAACAAAACCGCCGTAACCCTTGGCGTAAAAGAGACTTTCGCCGCCACGGCAACCCTAGCCCCCTCCGGCGCGGCGAGTTATAAGCGCACCTGGTCAAGTAGCAACAAGGCCGTCGCCATCGTGGACACAAACGGCAAAATTACGGCGCTGAAGGCGGGCACGGCTACTATCACGTTAACCCTTTATAATGGTGTGAAGAAAAGTATAACTGTCACCGTCAAACCCGCGCCGACCAGCGTCAAGCTTACGCCGAATCCCTTGACCATGACCAAAGGCACCACGAAAACGCTTGCCGTCACCCTCAATTCCGGCGCGGCGAGCTATGCGCGGAAGTTTTCGTCCAGCAATACTGCCGTTGTCAAGGTAGACGCCAAAACAGGCAAGCTCACGGCGGTGAAGGCCGGTACGGCAATCATCACCGTAAAAGTCTGCAGCGGCAAAACTGCCAGCTGTAAAGTGACGGTAAAATAAAATAGGGGAGCATGCATATGAAACAAATTCATCAAACCATACCCAAAAAATTCGGCACTCTGCCCGAAAAGGTGCTGCAGTTCGGCGAGGGCAACTTCCTGCGTGCGTTTGCGGACTATGCCATCGAAACCGCAAACAGGCAGGGGAAATTCGGCGGCAGTGTGGTCATTGCGCAGCCCATTGCAGATGGGCTTGCGGAAAAGCTGAACGCGCAGGACTGCGTATATACCGTCATCCAGCGCGGCATGGAAAACGGTGCGGTTGTGGAACGGGCGGAAACGATAACGAGTGTTTCCCGCTGCATCAATCCCTACACGGATTGGGAGGGCTTTTTGCAGCTTGCCCAAAGTGAAACGCTGGAACTGATTCTCTCCAACACCACCGAAGCGGGGATTGCGTACCGTGCGGGGGATGCACTGACAGATGCCCCGCCCGTTTCTTACCCCGCCAAGCTGACTGCATTTTTATACCGCCGCTATACCCACTTTCAGGGTGATGCGGGCAAGGGCTTGTTCCTTTTGCCCTGTGAATTGATTGAGGACAACGGCGCAAAGCTGCGGGAAACGGTTTTGCACTATGCGGCGGATTGGCGGCTGGAGCCCGGTTTTATTGCGTGGCTGGAACAGGCCTGCTGCTTTGCAAATACGTTGGTTGACCGCATTGTCACGGGCTTTCCTGCAGGGGAGCATGCCGCGCTTTGTGAAAAATTGGGCTACGAGGATGCCATGCTGGATACCTGCGAGCCGTTTTTCTTTTGGGCCATTGAATGCCCGCAGGCATGGCATCAGCGCGTGCCGCTGGATCAGTTGGGTCTGGATATTGTGTTTGCGGACGATATCAAAGCGTACCGTACGCGCAAAGTGCGGATTTTGAACGGTGCACACACCGTGAGCGTTTTGGCGGCCTATCTCGCCGGGCATGACATTGTGTCTCAAATGGTGGGCGATGACCTATTCCGCACCTATATCAACCGCGCGGTGTATGAGGAAATTATTCCCTGCATCCCGTTGCCGGAGGCGGAATTGCACAGCTTTGCGGCGGCGGTTCTGGAGCGTTTCGCCAACCCCTTTATTCAGCATAAACTGCTCGATATTTCTTTGAATTCCATCTCTAAATTCTGTGCGCGTATTCTGCCCTCTCTGCTGGATTATGTGGACGCCAAGGGCAATGTTCCGCCCGTGCTCGGCTTCGGCCTGGCGGCTTTGCTGCGCTTTTATCAGGGCGAGGAGAACGAGGGCTGTTTTGTGGGCAGCACCGGCACACGCAGCTATGAAATTCATGACGATTTGGAGCTGTGCCGCCACATCCAAATGCCGCAGGGCGATGTGCGCCGCGTGCTCGCGGACACCGCCCTCTGGGGGCGGGACTTGAGCGCGATTGCGGGCCTTGCGGAAACAGTGGAAGGCTACCTTACCGCAATCCGGGAGCAGGGGATACGGGAGGCGGTGCAGCAGCTATGCAAAAACTGATTCAAATCCATCCGCGGGATAACGTGGCGGTTGCCGCTGTTCCGCTGCAACAAGGGGAGAGCCTCGCGGCCGTTACCGCGCGGCAGGAGATTCCCTTTGGCCACAAGCTTGCCCTGCGGGATATTGCCGCCGGGGAGGATGTGATCAAATATGGTTACCCCATCGGCCGCGCCCTGTGCGGTATTGCGGCGGGGGAGCATGTGCATACCCATAATGTGGAAACCAAGCTGTCTGCAACGCAGCACTATTGCTACCCCGGGGCGACGGAACGGGCGGAGTTTGCATCGGGTGAAAAAATCTGGTTTGACGGCTATGAACATGCGGACGGAACGGTGGGTATTCGCAATGATATTTGGATTTTGCCGACGGTCGGCTGTGTCAACAAAACGGCGGATCAACTTGCCGCGAAAGCGAATAACCTGTATGCCACAGCGGAAACACGCTTTCTCGCCTTCCCCCACCCCTATGGCTGCTCGCAGATGGGTGAGGATCAGGAAAACACGCAGGCTTTGCTCGCGGCACTCGCACGCCACCCGAATGCGGCGGGGGTATTGCTGGTAAGTCTGGGCTGTGAGAACAACAATTTGGAGGTTTTTCTGCCGCTGCTGGGGGATTACGACACAGCGCGGATTCGCACGCTGGTGACACAGCAGAGCGGGGACGAGCTTGCCCAGGGGCTTGCGATTCTGCGCGAGCTCGCTGCAAATGCCGCCAAGCGGGAGCGCGTACGCATCCCGGCGGAAAAACTGGTGATCGGCTATAAATGCGGCGGCTCAGATGCGTTTTCCGGCATCACGGCTAACCCTCTGTGCGGCAGGCTGACCGACCGGCTTTGTGCCATCGGTGCGCGGGCAATTTTAACGGAAGTGCCGGAGATGTTCGGCGCGGAAACCGTGCTCATGGAGCGGGCGGAAAACAAGGCGGTGTTTGACGGCATTGTTTCCATGGTGGAAGAATTTAAGGACTACTATACCCACCATAATCAGGTGGTGTATGACAACCCCTCCCCCGGCAACAAGGCGGGCGGCATTACCACGCTGGAGGAAAAATCCCTGGGCTGCATTCAAAAGGGCGGCACGGCGGTTGTGACGGATGTACTATCCTATGCCCAGCCATGCCGGATGCCCGGTCTGAATTTGCTCACAGGACCGGGGAACGATATTGTTTCCTGCACGAATTTGGTCGCCTCCGGTGCGCATATCATCGTCTTTACCACCGGGCGCGGTACGCCTCTGGGTGCGCCTGTGCCGACCATTAAGCTTTCTTCCAACTCCGCCCTCGCGCAGAGCAAGCCGGGTTGGATTGACTATGATGCGGGGGAAATCCTTGCGGGCAAAACGATGGACGAAGCCGCCGGGGAGCTGCTCACACTTCTGTTGGAAATCGCCTCCGGCAAACACGCAAAAAACGAGGATAACGCCTATCAAGAGATTGCCATTTTCAAAAATGGCGTAACGCTATAATTTAAATTGAGGAGAAAAAAGATGACAACCATCAGACCTTACCGGCAAACAGATAAGCAGCGCGTGCAGATGGTCTGCATGCATACCGGCCCCGCCGCCGCGCGGGTGGAAAGCCCCGAAAAAACCCAGCTGCTTGCCACCTATTGTGATTATTACATTGAGAGGGAACCGAATAACTGCTTCGTTGTTGCGGATGAACATGACGAGGCGGTGGGGTATATTTTCTGTGCGGAGAACTATTGGCGCTATCGCGGGCGCTTTTTGAAGGAGTATGTGCCGCGGGTGAAAGGGCTGGGCTTTTCCAAACAGGCGGAGTGCCGCGGTTCGGCATTTTTACCGATGTGGTATTCCAAAAAATATCCCGCGCATCTGCACATCGATATTCTGGACGACTACCAGCGCCAGGGATTAGGCAGCAAGCTAATGGACACCCTCACGGCGCATCTGCGTAAAAAAGGCGTAAAGGGCGTGATGCTCGTCGTGGGCGAGGGCAATCAAAAGGGACGGAATTTTTATAAAAAGTACGGGTTTAAAGAGGAACTGGTGCTCCCCGTCGGCGTTGTGATGGGGCTGGAGCTAACATGAGGATTTGCTGATGGAAAAGTATGCTACATTTTATGACATGCCCGGATTTGATACCTTTGTAAAAATTGAACCCATCAACAAGGGCTGGTCGAACGATAAAAAGTATTATATTGAAACCACCGAGCGAGAAAAACGTCTGCTGCGCATTGCGGAACAATCAGAGTATAAACGGAAAAAGAACGAGTTTAAAACCATGAAACGCATTGCGGCCTTGGGTATCCGTATGTCGCAACCCCTTGCGATGGGAACCTGCAACGGCGGCAAACAAGTGTATACGCTCTTGAGCTGGTGCGAGGGCGAGGACGCAAAAACAGTATTACCGACGCTGCCGGAAAGCGAGCAATACGAAATTGGATTAAAAGCGGGAGAAATTTTGAGGCGGATACATAGCCTGGATTCGGTTGCAAAAGACCTGAAATGGTCAAAAGCGCGTGGGGAACGGATAGACGGGTACATCGAGAGTTACAAAAACTGCGGCATGACATTTGACGGGGACACCCTGCTTATCCGTTATGTGCAAGAACATCGCCACCTCCTCCGGTGCCGTCCCAGCTGCTTGACGCATGGGGATTTTCATGTGGGCAATCTTGTGCTTTCACCAGAAAAAGAATTGTATGTCATTGATTTTCAGCGTTGCGGGGTCAGCGACCCGTATGCCGCGTTTGGATCCATCATGTTCAGCGCGGATGTGAGCGCACAGTTTGCCACGGGGCAGGTGCACGGCTATTTCGGCGGGGAACCGCCGGCGGAGTTTTGGGAGTTGTTATCTTTTTATCTGGCGGCGGCCAATATACATGCCCTGCCCTGGTCCCTTCGTTTCGGGCAGGAGGAAATTGATTTC
This sequence comes from Oscillospiraceae bacterium, assembly GCA_031549535.1. Classification (GTDB taxonomy): domain Bacteria; phylum Bacillota; class Clostridia; order Oscillospirales; family Acutalibacteraceae; genus JAVBPP01. The sequence goes on along the minus strand of JAVBPP010000119.1, from coordinate 2,835 downwards.
GCCTATCACATGATTGGCAATATTCTGTGTTGGTTTGACAGTATGAAAAATTCGGTACCGACCTGGTACTTGAAGTAGAGAAAGGGTGTTGTGTATGTTCCGTTACGCAACTATAGGCACAAGCTGGATCACGAAATCGTATATTGACGGCTGTAAGCTGACCGGGGATTGGGAACTGTCCGCAGTGTATTCCCGCAGCAAAGAAAGCGGGGACCGGTTTGCCGCGGATGTCGGCTGTAATTGTGTGTATACGGATTTGGATGCCCTCGCCGCCAGTGATGCCCAGGCGGTTTATATCGGCAGCCCGAATATGCTGCACTATGCGCACAGCAAGCAGATGCTGCTTGCGGGCAAGCATGTCATCTGTGAAAAGCCCATCACCGTTTTGCCGGAGGAATATGCCGAGCTCTCCGCGCTCGCCAAAGAAAAAGGGCTTGTGTACCTGGAAGCGCTCATGTTCATGCACAATCCCACCCGCTTTTTGTTGGAGGATGCAATGGGGAAAATTGGAAAAATCCTTTGCGCGCGCTTTGATTTTTCCCAGCTCTCATCGAAGGCGTTTGCCCTTTACAGTGGGGAGCTGCCCAACATTTTTAATCCCGCCATGGCGACAGGCTGTCTGATGGATTTGGGTATCTACTGCGTCTACCCCGCCTTGTATTTGTGGGGGAAGCCGAAAAAAATAACTGCGGTGGCAACGCTGTTGGATAACGGTATTGACGCGGGAGGAGGCGCATTTTGGGATTACGGGGACAAACTGGTAACCTTTACCTATTCCAAACTGGGACAGGATCGCTGCGGCTCTCAGATTTTCGGCGAAAAGGGGACGATTACCCTGCAGTCCATCTCCCAACTGACCGATATCGTACTGCACCACACGGACGGCACGCGGGAAGAAATCCACGGCGCAACCTCCCGTGAACAGCTCATGGCGAACGAGGCAAAGGATTTTTATGCCTTCATCACGCAGCCGGAACAATACGCCGCGCACTATAAGCAGTGCGATACGATTGCTCTGCAGGCGAGCGAATGCATGCGCGAAATGCGCCGCCAGAGCGGCATTGTGTTCCCGGGGTATGTGGTATGACACGGCGGCTGCTTGCCAAAAGCCGCGGACGGCCGATGGCCGCCCCTACGGCATATGCGCATACCAAGAAGCTGCACCACGACATGTAGGGGCGCGCATGGCGCGTCCGGGATTTTCGCAATTGTCTATTAAATGCAAATTACGGAGGGTCGACTATGCAATACTACAAAACAGAAAACGTCTATTTCGTGCGTCTGGAAATCGGTGAGGAGGTCATAACCTGCCTAACGCAGTTGTGTAAGCAGGAGGATATCCGCCTGGGTAGCGTCAATGCCATCGGTGCGGTCAGCCATGCGGTGACGGGGCTTTACAATGTGGCGGAACGGAAATACTATTCCACCCGCCTGGAGGGGCCGCTCGAGATTGTCTCCCTCATGGGCAATATCTCCCGTAAGGAGGGCGAGGTCTATATCCACACACACGCCAGCTTTTCGGATCTTTCCTGCACGGTGCGCGGCGGGCATTTGACCCAGGCCGTTGTCAGCGCAACCTGTGAAATGGTCGTCACATGCTATGAGGGGGAAGTCGGCCGCCGTGTCTGCGAACAGACCGGGCTGAATATTTTTGAGCTATGAATCCGATACAAGAGGAATTGACCCGCTTTTTGTTGGATAAAGGCGTCTCGGATGTGGGGTATGCCGCCGTTCCGGATGCAAATCCGCCGGAATTGCGCTATGCCGTGAGCATTGTGCTGCGCCTTTCGGACGCGATTGTGGAGGAAATTACACAGTTGCCCACCCACAGCTATTTCCATCACTACCGCAGCGTCAACACAAAAATAGACAGCATCCTGCTGGACGCAGGGCTGTTTTTGCAGGAAAAGGGCTACCGCTACATCCCCATTGCCGCGTCACAGACCATCAATGACGATGGCTGGCATTATCATGGCCGCTATTCCCATAAAAAAGCTGCCTGCCTTTCGGGTTTGGGAACCATCGGCAAACACACGTTGTTTTTGCACCGGGACTATGGCTGCCGTGTGCGCCTGGGCACGCTGTTTACGGACTGCCCGCTGGAAACAACCGCGCGGGAAGCGGCGCCCTGTATCGCTTGCAATGCCTGCGTCAGAGCCTGCCCGGCCGGCGCACTGACCGGTGCTGTTTGGACGCATGATACCCCGCGCGAAGCGATGTTTGATCCGGAGAAATGCAGCCGCCATATGAAGGCAAACGCGCAGGATATCGGACGCGGCGCGGTCTGCGGCGTGTGCATGAAGGTTTGCCCGGCAGGGAAAGCAAACCGGCGATAAGGCACACAACCGTTGTCAGCAATAGTATTAGGTGATTGCGAAATATACGGGGCGTCGGACGGCCTCCCACCGGAAACGGCGGGGCGCCCGGTGTGCGCACCCTACGCGATATGCCGTTCGGGTTGCATCCGTAGGGACGCACTGTGTGCGTCCGACGCTGGTTCCCCGCGGCCAAAGCGCTGAGAAAAAATAACCGGGGGACGGTGCGCTTGCTTATTGGCCAAGGGTTTTCACGGATGAGCACGGCATCGGACGCACACAGTGCGTCCCTACAAAGATGCCGGTTTCTGGTAAGAGGGTTGCCCTGCGTAGGGGCGCGCATTGCGCGTCCACATTCCGGTGGGATGCCGTTTGGTATTTTGGAGTATTACAATAAAAATAGAGTCGCAAAACTCACTAAAGAAGTGATAGAATAGAAAAAAAGTGAGGAAAGCGAAAATGCAAAAGTATGACAACAACTTTAAAGAAGAAGCAGTGAAACTATCAGACGAGATAGGTC
>JAVBPP010000082.1:0-18645 GCA_031549535.1 Oscillospiraceae bacterium | reverse complement strand
ACCAAACACTTTGGTATGACAAACCGGCCAAGGGCTGGACGCAGGCTCTGCCGCTGGGGAGCGGACATCTGGGCGCAATGATTTACGGCGGTGTCGCCGAGGAGCGCATTGCGCTGAACCACGACGAGCTTTGGACGGGCTACCCCAAGGATACGACCCGCCCCGGCAGCGCGGACGCCTATTTGCGCGCCCAGGCACTTGCCGCGCAGGGGGAGCTGGTGCAAGCACAGCAGGTGATTGAGCAGGAGTGCAACAGCGTTTGGTCCCAGGCTTATATGCCGCTGGGCGAGCTGCTGCTGCGCTTTCATGGCGGAAAGCGGGCGAGCACCTACTTGCGCAGCCTTTCGCTGGAAGACGCTGTGCACACAACGGAATTTACGCTCAAGCAAACACAGCACACGCGGGAGATGTTCGCCTCCTACCCTGATAACGTGATTGCACTGCATATGACAGCACAGGGCGGCTCGTTGGATTTCAGCGCACAGCTGTGCTCTCAGTTACATGCCGCTGTCAAAACAGAAAATGGGCTGTTGCTTTTAGACGGCGAATGTCCCTCGGAACATAATGTGGACAATATTGCAAGCAATGTTGCCTATTTTGATGAACCGACGCGCCGGGGCATCTGTTTTCGCGCCGCGCTGCGCGTGGAAAGCGACGGGGAAATCCGCCTTACGGATGACAGCATCCTCGTTTCGAACGCGCGGGAGGCAACGCTCTATTTCTGTGCATTTACCAGCTTCAACGGCTGGAGCCGCCTCCCGTTTATTGACGGCAAAGAATATAAAAAACGCTGCGTAGAGCACATTCTGGCGCTGGGCGGCTACGAGGCGCTCAAGGCGCGGCATCTGCGCGACTATCAAGAACTCTACGGGCGCGTTTCACTGGAGCTGGAAGCGGCGGAAGAGCCGAACCTGCCAACAGATAAACGCCTGCTTGCTTTCCGGCGCAACAAAGATGACCTTGGGCTTTATACCCTGCTGTTTAACTACGGACGTTACCTTGCCATCGCCTCCTCCCGCCCGGGCACCCAGCCGGGCAACCTGCAGGGGATTTGGAATGACCGCTACGACCCGCCGTGGAAGTCAAACTACACGGTAAATATCAACACAGAGATGAACTACTGGCCGACACTCCCCTGTGCCATGCCGGAGCTGCAGGAACCGCTGGTACAGATGCTACGCGAGCTTTCCGTCTCCGGGGAACGTACGGCGGCAATCCACTATAACGCGCCCGGCTTTTGCTGCCACCACAACGTAGACCTCTGGCGGCTTTCCACCCCGGTTTCCGGTGATGCACAGTGGGCGTTTTGGCCCTTCGGCTCCGCCTGGCTCTGCCAAAACCTTTACGCGCAATATGAATTTACGAAAGATTTAGAGTTTTTGCGCAATACTGCCTATCCGATTCTGAAGAAGGCGGCAGAATTTTACCTCGCCCTGCTGGTGCCGAACGAGGCGGGCAAACTGGTTTTCTCCCCCGCCACCTCGCCGGAAAACAGCTTTTATGTGGATGGGGCCTACTCCTCCGTTGCAAAGTGGGCCACCATGTGCCAAGCTTTGATACAGGATTTGTTCCAAAATTGCCTGCAGGCCGCGCAAGATTTGCTTCTTGCTGACAGCTTTACCGCACTTTTACGCGAGACTCTCGAAAAACTGCAGGGTTTTGTAATCGGCAGCAAGGGGCAGCTGCTGGAATGGGATAGCGAATATACAGAAACCGAACCAACACACCGCCATGTTTCCCATTTATACGCTTTGCACCCGGCCTATTTAATCACGCCTCAGGATACGCCGGAGCTTGCCGCAGCCTGCCGCAAAACACTGGAGCTACGCGGAGACAACGGCACCGGCTGGAGCCTGGGTTGGAAAATTAATTTTTGGGCACGCTTGTTGGACGGCGATCACGCACTGAAACTGCTGGACATGCAGCTACGCCCGGTAAAAACCCAGGGCACACAAATGCACGGAGGCGGCGGCAGCTATGAAAACCTGTTCGATGCGCATCCCCCGTTTCAAATTGACGGCAATTTCGGCGCGGTGAGCGGCATCGCGGAAATGCTACTGCAATCCCGCCCCGGTGAACTGTTTTTGTTGCCCGCCCTGCCGAAACGCTGGCAAAACGGGCATGTTTCCGGCCTGCTGGCGCGAGGCAATATCCGTGTTTCTATGGAATGGGTGAATGGCGCTCTCACAGCCTGCACACTTTACGGCACCGGCAAGGTCACCGTACATTATAATGGGAAGATAAAAGCCCTGCAGCTTGCAGGGGAAACGGTACTGGATATATAAAAGAGGCGTACCACACTCGCCCGCAGCCCCCCTTGCACAGTATCTGCTCTGGGGATGCGGGCGTTACATGGTACGCCTTCGCAAACGGTGCACCCCTTTTCGTGAGGTGCATTTATTTAATTATCCTGTTTCTCGCATTCACGCAGCAAATTGGATACGGAATAACATAGACCCTGCAGCTGATTGCGCGCGTGGTCATACTCTGTTTTCAGCGTTTCGCTGCGGCGCTGAATCTCACGGTTGACGCCTTCCGCCTCAATGCGCGCCTGGCGGACGATATCCTCGGCGGCAGAGCGGGCATCGAGCAGCGTTTTCGCAATGAGGTCGCGCTGCGAATCCTGCTCAAATTGCGGCTGTTGAATTTGATGGGCGGCCACCTTCGCGGCCTGTTCCGCGGCGAGGGTTTGCGCCTGCGCCTGCTCCAGCTGCGCGGTCAACTCCTCCACCTTATCCTTTAAAAAGCTGTTGGCTGAACGGATCGTCTCCGCCGCCTCACGTAGCTTTCTGTTTTTCTCTTCCAGCTCCGCCATTCTTGCGTTTGCGCTCTCATCCATGCCGCCCATAACGGGTGCCACAGGCTGGGCTTCTGCCGCGCTGCGGTAGCTCTCTAACTTTTCCTTCATTTTTACATAGGCGTTTTCCAGCTGGAACAGATAACTGTCCACGCGTTCCATGGTATAGCCGTTCGCCTCAGTGCCAAACATCTTTAGATTTTTTTCATTTGGCGTGTATCCTTCAGCCATATTCATTCTCCTCTTTATCCGGATTCTATCCGCCGCCGGGCAGGCAGCACATCCTAATACTTCTTAAAGCATTGTAACACAGGCTTTTCCGAAATACAAGGCTTGCTACTTCTTTGCAGCATTTATCCGTTTATTGATAACATACCAAACCCGGACTTGTCAATGCGCGGAACCATTATTTATGGAAAAGCTTAGTAAATTTATTGCTTTGTTTGATTTGTTAGCCTTTGTTAAGCGCTTACAGACCCAACATGCCAAGAATGGCGTCTTTGGATTTTACGCCCACGCTGGTTTCCTGCACTTCGCCCCGATTCATAACAACGAGGGTCGGGATGCTCAGAACATGGAACATCTCCGCAAGGTCCGGCTGCTCGTCCACATTCACCTTACCAACCTTAACGCCGCTCTGCGTTTCCGCAATTTCGTCTACAATCGGTGCCACCATGCGGCAGGGGCCGCACCAGGGAGCCCAGAAATCCAACAACACCGGAACCTCAGAATTCACAACTTCTGCCTCAAAATTTTCTTTTGTAATTGTTAACAACGCCATAATCTTTCTCCTTATGTTTTTATTATGTTTCCCCATTTTTTCAAAAAATACAGATGCAAAACGCGTTCGCCTGTGATATAATGAAATTCTTCCCCTTGGCGAATTTTTGTAAAGAAAGGGCTTGTTATTATGAACGAAATGAAGTTTTACATCTGTAAACACTGCGGCAACCTTGTGGGTATGATTCAATCCGCAGGCGTCCCCATGCTTTGCTGCGGCGAAAAGATGGAGGAATTGAAGGCCAACTCTGTGGACGCCAGCGCGGAAAAGCATGTCCCGGTTGTGACGGCAGAAAACAATGTCCTGCACGTTGCGGTGGGTTCTGCCGCACATCCCATGACACAGGAACACTCCATACAATGGATTTATGTGCAGACCGAGCGCGGCGGGCAGCGCAAAAACCTAAAACCCGGCGAGGAACCGGCCGCCACATTTGCTCTGTGTGAGGATCGGGCGATTGCGGTATATGCTTACTGCAATCTGCACGGGCTTTGGAAGACTGCTGTATAATCTGTTCTCCCCTGGGGTTGCTGCACTGCAGCAGCCCTTTTTTGTACCAATCACCTTTCTGAATGGTGATTGGTATTATTGCACAACATGCTGAAAACCGGTGAGCGTGATATCCGAACTGATACGCACACGCGGCAATAACAGTGGATCCATCCCCGGCTTCACGCGGCCGTAATGCGTGGTAAACGCCAGCCAAAAGCCCGCGTCCTTCACGCCGCTAACAGCCTCCTCACTGTAATGCCCATAGGGGTAATCAAACACTCGCACGCGCTCGCCACCCAGCTTTTTGCGGCAAAGCGTCAAGTCCTCTACAATTTTATCATGCGGCAGGTTCGTAATCAAGCCCCTGCCATTGCCTCCGCTGGTGTGCATCCCGTCGCTGTGCGCCTGCAGGCTGATCAGCTGTGTACTGTAACGTTCCACCGTCTCCGGTTTAATGGCCTTTGTGATAATAAAACCGGTGGCAGGTATTTGGTAGCGTTCCAGAATCGGCACCGCGTATTCGTAAAAACTGCTATGTCCGTCGTCTATGGTAATGACCAGGCTCTTTTTCGGGAGTGTTTTCTCGCCCTTGACATAGGCATACACTTCCTCCCAGGTTGGAAAATAAAATTCCCCATCGCTGAGATATTTGATGTGGGATTCAAACATTGCAACCGTCATCCAGTTAGATTCCAAGCCCTTTTTCGGCGTTTCGCCCCTGGCAGGGTCATAAAACTGGTGATACATCAGAACCGGCAGACTTTCTATCCCGGCGGTTGTTGTCGCTTCTACCGTGCTCACCGACGTTTGTGCCTTACTTGTTATTTGTGGCTGCGTTGTGGTAACGGGGGGTGCTGATGATTGCGGTTGTGTGCTTTGCGTCGTTGTGATAACTGCCTGCCCGCCTGTGGAACAGGCGGACAGACCAATACAAAGCAGAGCAAGTAACGAAATCCAGCGAAGTTTTCTTTGATAGTGCGCCATCATTTTTTATCTGCCGCCTTAATCTGAGACAAAATGATGTTTCCAAACGCCTTAACAACAATTTTACCGATTTCAAGCGGGCTGGGCGTAACGCCGGAATTGACAACGGACTTGAGTTTTTCAGGCTTGACGGCGTTGTAGGCAATCGCCTCAAAGTTGACATTGTCGCCCGTAAAGGCATGCGCCGCGGCGGGTGCTTCCGTGTTTTCCAGCACAACAGCCCCATCCGCAAAGCCGCAGATGTCAGAAAGTACTGCATTCTCCGGCAGCAGACCGTCATAGGCAAAAATAGCCATAATGCTGTTTTCCTCCGCACCGTTATAAGCGGGGGCGATTGACCGCGCCTGCGGGGCGACCATAACGAAGGAGTCGCCCACTGCGCCGTTGCTGCGGGTGGGGTGTTTGCGCTGCTTGCCGTAATAGGTGCCGAACGGGTTCATGCTGACAATGGCCTGCCCATCCTTCTGCGCCAAACGCATGGGGCAGTGCGCCATGGAACCGAGTACTTGCCTTGCGTTGGCAACGATTACACCCGTTTCGCCGTTGCTCACGCCGACCATGCCGCCGGTGAGTTGATTATTGAAGGAGGCAAGGCGCGTGTTTTCGGGAACGCTGTTCCAAAAGCTCGCCACACGATAAGAGGATAGTTGATGCGCAAAATTCCGCTTTACCACAGAAATATCACCCTTCAGTTCAGGCCGAATTTGCAGGGGCACACTCTGCTGCCACTTCATATCAGAGAACCTGCCCAGCGCGCTGGAATGTGTGGAAATTGAGTTCTCTTCTTTTGTGTACGGATATTTTACGCGCAGCTGCACAAATACACAATCCACCTCGGGCACGGTAAACAAATCAATGGAGAACGAACCAGCCTTCACTTCCTCCGGCAAATGGATGCTGCCCGCAATGCGGCAGCCCTCCGCCTCGCCCGCCGCAGGCAACAGCTCCAGATGCTTTTCACCAAAGTGGCTGATTTTACGCTCATAGCCCAGATAACTGCGTATGAAATCCTTGCCGCCGATTTTGCGGTTCTTATAGTATACACTCGTCACTTCCCCATGCCCACAGAGGTTGACGCGCAGGTTTTGGGAGGCAACGGCTCTTGCGCTTTGTTTTTGTTTGGGCACCGCGTCGCAGTGGATATCCACCGGATAAGCGGCCTTCTTTTTCTTGAAGCGGCAGATGACATAGGCACTCGCAACCGAACCGTCCGCGTGGCTATCCATGGCCACCGCACCAAAGGAGAGCAATCCATCCGCCGTTACGCCCAGAGCGGCAATGTCCTGCAACGCTCCCGCATCAAAGGCCAGCTGCGCCGCAACCAGGGTGGAATCATTCGGATTCGCAAGGGTCAGCTTGGCGGTTTTTTCCCGCGCGGCAAGCTCCTTCTGCACCATCGCCTGGGAAAGCTCCAGTGCACGATTTTCACGCTCCACATTCAAAACCGGGGAGGCAAGTCCAAAATGCGTGGTAGAAAGCAGCATAACGCGGTCAAAGAACGAGGCAGACTGCGCATCCTGCTTGGCGGCACGGGCATAGGCGCGTGCGCGCTCCAACCTGGTCCAAATTTTGCGGTTAAAGGGCTTCTCCGCCCAGCTGGCGTAACCGGTAAAGCTGCCGTCCGCCGTGTCGTGTGTAAATTCAATATCCGCCAGCGGTGCATGATCCTTCAAATAGCCGCCGGGGGTGTTATATTCCACAAAGTCCAGGTCCGCAACTTCCATCACGAGGCCGCGGATACCATCCGTATTCGCAATTTTGGAGAGCGGGCCGGGCAGTTCCAACGGCTCCCAAAGCACGGCGTCTGCATCCATATTGATAAAAATGAACACATCGCTGTTGATTTCGCCCGTCAGCTGTTTGGCGTGTAATTCCTTGGCAAGGTAACGCAGGGAGCCTGCATCAATGACGTCCGTATTGCTGTAAGTCGGCAAAACAACCAGCTTTTCACCCTCATAAACATAGTTCACCGGGTTGAACGCCAATTCATCCTTGAGCTGCGGGATGATGGTGCGAAAGCCGTCAAAAGGTACGCAGGAATAATACAGGCAAACCGCCTCCATACCCACACGCTTGTAGGAATGCACCTGCGAGGGGGTAAACATCATCTCCTGCGGACGCACAACCTTTGCACATTCGCCGAACAAATCCACAAGGCCGGAGCCATTGGGGTTGGAAACCGCCCATTCGATGGAGGCTGCAAACTCGTCCTCCGTCATGGCGCCGAGGGCTCCGTTGTTGTAGCCCATAATATCGTTTTCATCGCCGTAATTCTTGACGCGCTCACGCACACCGTCAATGATATCCGGCGCGTATTTCGGCAGGATTTCCTCCAGGGAGTAGGCATTTTCAAAGTCCCAGGTTCCCTTTACAGGTATCCCTTTTTCGTTGCATTCGTTCAAAATCTGAATAATCTTGCGGATGATGCGTATATCTCCGCCAAAGCCCAGCTCGTCATTGCTATCCCCCCGGTAAGAGTGGTAGCAGTTGACGTGAAACCCGTAACCGACGTGTACTTTGTAACTCATAATGCTTCTATCTCCTCTATTCTTCTATCTCTGCCAGCCTGTCGCGCTCTTTTCGCAGGGTGTCCAGTTTTTCATGCATCAGCGGCAGTTCTTTTTTACCCAAATTATATACAAAAGCCAACAACAGGAACGCGAGCAGATACAGCACCGCAGGGGCACCTGTTGCCACGGTATAAATGCCTCTTGTTACTTCGGCGCTTTGCACGACGACCTTTTCGGACACTTCATACCCAATTTGCGCAAGTAAACCTGTGCTCGCAACGCCCGCTACGGTATGCCCCAGTTTCCGTGTGAAAGAGAAAAAGGCATAGCTTGTGCCTTCCTCGCGCCTTCCGGAAAGCAGCTCATGGTAATCAATGGTGTCCGTTGCCAGCGCCCACACCTGCAAAGACAGGAAGGTGATGCCCAAACCGCCCAAAAAGCTGAACACCAGATACACATAGGGATTTGTCGTGCGGATAACCAGCAGCACAAAGTAACACAAAGCGGAAAACAGGAGCCCTGCCGTACAAAGCTCTTTTTTTCCGAACACACGCACCAATTTGCCGATGAAGGGAATCAACAGTACCATGGGGGCATAGGTTGCGATGGATACAAAGGAATAGAGCTTCGGCTGCTCAAAATAGGCCTTAAACAGATATTGATTCGTGGTGTTTTGAAAATAGGTCACGGAAATCTGCAGCATAGCCACCAGGCAAACGGCAATAAACGGCCGATTGCGCAGCAGGGTTAAAATTGTTTTTAACACACTTTGCTTTTGCTTTTTTTCCGGATAAGCAACCCGCTCCTTCACCATGCGGAAGCTGCTGATAAACAACGCCGCCGAAATAAGAGACAGAACGGTCACGGCAACTACCAGCGCATTCGCATCAAGGACATCCTCCCCTGCGGCATTTTTGGTGAACACAAACGGCGCAAGCAGAATCATCGCAGGCAACCCGCCCAATCCGGAGCCGATGGAGCGGAAGGTGGACAGCGCAGTACGCTCCTCTTCGTTGTCCGTAATCACGGAAGCAAGCGAACCGTAAGGGATGCCAATGCCGGTGTCAATCATGCCATAGGCTATGTAAGTGATATAAGCATAAATTAAGTATTGATTTTCACTCAAGCCGGCAAAGCGGGTGAACAGCAGAATTGCCGCCGCTGTATGAGGGAGCAGAAACCAGATCATATACTGGCGAAATTTTCCGTATTTAGACGGTTTTCTGGAGTCTACAAACACGCCCCACAGCGGATCGTTCACCGCGTCCCAAACCCGCGCCGCCATAAACAACACCAGAATTTGGTTCAGCGGAATAAAGAGCACATCTGTATAAAACAACTGCAAAAACGAGGAAATCAACGCCGTTGTCATTTGAATTCCCATGTCTCCAAGGGCGTAGCCCAGTTTATCCTTTATGCCTATCCCCTGCGCTGAGGCGGAAAGTCTCACTCCGTTCACTTTATTTTCCTCCTTACATATTTTTCATTACCGCGTTTTCCACAACATCTGCCGCATGCTCACAGGTATCGCTGCAGGTTTCAAACGAGCCATAGATGCTTGACCAAATCAGCAGTTCCTTGGGGTCAACCGTGTTGGAAAATAACTCGCGCATACTCTCGGTATACAAAACATCCGCCTGTTCTTCAAAATCCGCGACCTGATGAATCAAATCCTGCAGTGTTTTTGATTTTGCAAAGTTTTGGAATTCCTCCATCGCGTTTTCCAGCACCTTGATTTGCTGAACCAGAAGCTCACAAAACTCCAAGGCTTGCGGGCGTATTTTCGTTACATTATACATATACAGGTGCCGCAGCGTATCCTCAATGGCATCGGTGATATTATCCATCTCATGGGTCAGCAGGACAATATCTTCCCGCTCAATGGGCGGCAAAAACTCCTTGGCCAACAAGCGCAAAATTTCAAGGTTTAGGTCGTCGGCCTCCTGCTCTAGCTTATGCACCGCATCCAAAGTTTCATGCAGTTGAAAGGGATCAAATACCTTCAAGAACCGTAGGATTTCCTCCGCCGCTTCACAAGATATACTTGCTTGGCGAATAAACATACTAAAATAGTCATTCTTTACCTTTTTTGCCATATCTCAACTCTCCCTCTTCTTTAAAAAATCTGCATAAACAGTTTTGCAACTGCCCAACTAATCAAGCCGCAGCCCGGAAAGGTTAAAATCCAGGCCAGCATCATTTCCCGCACTACGCCCCAGTTGATATTAGAAAGGCGCTTTGCACTGCCCACACCCATGATGGCGGTGGTTTTGGTGTGGGTTGTGCTGACCGGCAAACTAAAAATCGAAGAAACCAGCAAGCACAACGCCGCAGCAAGGTCTGCGGAAAAGCCCTGATACTTTTCCAGCCTCACCATATCCAGGCCGACTGATTTGATAATGCGGTAGCCGCCAATAGAGGTGCCAAGGCCCATTACCACAGAGCACAGCAACATCATCCAAATCGGGATGGGCATGGATTCCCCGTTCCCCATCATGGTGCCCTGTGTCAGCGCAATGCCGATGAGGAACACGCCGATAAACTTCTGTCCGTCCTGCGCACCGTGCATAAACGCCATCGCCGCCGCGCCTGTGATTTGCATATTTTTAAAGAATCCGCGTGTTTTACCGCGAGGGATATTGCGAAAAATCAGAGCAACACCCTTAACCGTTGCCCAGCCCATGCCAAAACCCAGAAAGGTGGACAGAACCAGACCGTAAATCACCTTCATCCACTCGGCGCCGTTGATGCCCTGAATGCCGCCGTTGAGCGCGATTGCCGCGCCGGAAAGGCCTGCTATGAGGGCATGACTTTCGCTGGTTGGTATGCCGAAATACCAGGCGGCAGTTGCCCAAATTACGATTGCGAACATCGCCGCACAAAGGGCTATCAGCGCCGTTCGGGTATCGCCGTCAAAATTCACCATATTAAATATCGTGGTTGCAACATTGGCGTTGATGCTGGTCATCACATAAACGCCGAGAAAATTCAGCCCCGCTGCCATAATAATAGCCGGACGCACATGCATGGACCTTGTGGAAACACAGGTTGCAATTGCGTTCGGCGCATCTGTCCAGCCATTGACCAGCACCACACCCAGGGTCAGCAACACTGTGATGAACAGCGGCGGACTATGGATCATGGCGCTAAAAAATTCCGTTAAGGATAAAGCCATGTTATACGCTTCCTTCTTCTCCAAATAAACTGCCGCCACATGCATCAATCGCCAGCACGAGCGGAAACGCTTGCAACATCAAACGTTTGATACTCTCACAACCCAAATCAAAAAACGCAATCTCCTCACATTGCGTGATGCACTGTGCAGCCAGGGCACCCGCCCCGCCCACAGCGCAAAAATACAGCGCATTGTGCTGCTCTATCGCCCGGCAAACCGCCGCACTGCGCGGCCCCTTGCCAATCATTGCACCAAGACCGTGCTCCAACAGCAATGGGGTGAACACATCCATCCGGCCGGAGGTGGTCGGGCCGCAGCTGCCGATGACAGCACCGGGCGGTGTCGGCGTCGGCCCCGCGTAATACACGCAGGCATCCCGCAGCGCAAACGGCAGCATTTCCCCCTGCCGCAGCATGGTGCAAAGCCGCTTGTGTGCTGCGTCCCGTGCGGTATATACCGTTCCGCTCAGCAACACCCTATCCCCCGCTTGCATTTGGGGGGCATAGGCGCGCAACTGCTCGGTACAAAGGCTCCATTCCCTGCTCATTCGTCTGTGCGCCTGCGCATGCTGGGGTAATCCGGCTCCTGTGCGTCCTGCGGCGGCGACTCCACCGGCTCGTTCTGCTCCTGCGGCATCTCCGCGGGCGCTGTTTCCTGCAAATCCTCCTGCTGCAAGACCTCCGTCTGCGGTTCCGTCTGCTGCGGGGCGGACTGCGGCACAAGTTCATTCTGCTCCAACTGACCCATCAGAAAAGAGAGGGCATCCTCCAACTCCAACGCGGGCAGAACCGGCTCCTCCGGCTGGGCAATTTCTGCCTCAACCGCTGCGGGCTGCTCCTGCTGTATCGGCTCCTCCGGCTGGGCGGCATCCTGCTGCTCGGACTCCTCCTGCGGCTGCGGCGCGGGCTGCTCTAAATAGATAGAATAGTCCTGCTGCGCGCTTTGCTCCTGCTCCTGCGCTGCCTTGCGAGCCGCACGCAGTACGGGATATCCGCCCTCGTCGAATTCAAACTGCTGCTCGTCTTCCTCCGGTAGCTGGAGCTTGTCCGCAACGCTGCCAAGGTCAACCGAGAGGGTATTGATTTTCTGCGCCAGGTTCGTGAGCGTATCGCTGAAATCCAGCGAAAATTTCGTGATATCTTCCCCAAGGCCGTCCACCTCCTGCACGGAGCTGCGAATGGTTTGCTTGGCATTTTCCGCAACCACGCCCGAGGCCTCCTTGGCGCGTTCTATGATTTTTTCCGCATAGAGCAGGGCATCCAAAATCAAGGAACCGACCTGACCCTCCACATCCTGCAGCTTTTCGCAGCCGGATTCCAGATTTTTATATTTGGTTTCCAAATCATCGCGTTCCTGGGAGAGTGTCAGGATTCTCCTGGCATAATCATCATTGATTTGCGTGTATTCGCGGTTGCGCAGCTGCTGTGTCTCCAGCTCCTCCTCCAGTTCCTTAATCTGGTGCTTTAAAGCCGGAACCAACGACTCTCTGCTCTCCAGCTGCATCTTCTTTTCCAGCAGTTCGGTTTGCAAAGCCCGTATGTATTCCAGGACATCGTCCTTATGGAATCCACCGAACACGGCGCTTCTGAATTGCACTTCCTGACCCATTCTTTACCATTCCTTTCCTGCAGGGCTGTGCTCCCCTGCGGGTATTGTCATTCCGCCACCAGTTTTTCCACGAGTGAATCAACAGTAATACTTTTTTTTCCGTTATAAAAACAAAGCGTTTTGCCTTGTTGTCCGCCATCTTGTTTTAAATAAAACACATTCTGCCCGCCGCTGAACGCTACGTCGCCGGGGCTGACATCACTGTTCAGCTGTTTTTCTTTTCCGCCCTGCAGCAATCTAAGCTGTTTATCCGCGCCGCCGAAGAGCAGGATATCCTGCCCGGCAATTTGCATTTCTGTAACGCCTTCTGCCTGCACAGCGGCTTTTCCGTTTTGAATGCGCTGTAAGCTGCCGCTTTGTTCCCCTTCGGGGATGCACAGGGCAAGCAACGCATCCCCCTCGGACTGAACACGGCTCACCGTGCTCACCAGCCGTTCCGCCTGCCCGCCGGAATCCGCCGCAGAGCAGGCATAAATCTCCTTGCGTGAACCTTGCTCCTGCACCGTTATGGCATACAGCCATGCTCCATCGCGCGAAAAAGTGAAACTGCTGTTATCCGAAACCGAAAACGGCAGAGCCTCAGAAAGGGTTGCTCTTGTGCCCTCCAAGCGCAGGATGGAGTAACCGGAGAGCTGTACGGCGCTTTCAAGCATCCCAAACGCATAGTCCCGCATCTCCTGTTCGTTGTTACCCTCAGCCTCTTTCGCCAGCGCTTCTACATCCTGCTGCTGCGCTTTGCTCTCAAAAATACGCACCAGGGCCAAGGGGGTAGCGGCACAGACACTGTAAAGCGTCTGTTCGGAAAGCCCTGCCGCCACCAGCCTGCTTTCGCCATTTTGATAGGCGTAAAGCGCATGGGAGGACTGGGGATAGTAGGCTGTTTCCAGCACCTGCTGCAGCGCGGCACGCAACAAATCGCGCGCTTGCTTCTTTTGATACTGTTCCACAGCACGGTTATATTCCGGTGAAAAGCCGAACACGGAGAGATAGTCCTCCTTTTTCGGCTCGTTCATGGCGTGGTCTGTCAAGGCGTTGCGGTCGGTAAACATGGTATGCCAATCCGGCCGGCCGGAGTCATCCTGACTCAAGTAATATAGGATGCCCTCGTTCCCCGGCTCATAGTTTTCATACAGCGCCTTAGCCATCTGCTGCGCCACTTGCTGCACCTCACTGCCCTGGGTTTGGGTATACAGCACCGTGCCGCCCTGCGCGGGAACCTCGTAAAATACACGCGTCTGCTCCGCGCAGCTGAAGAGTTTGACCGTTTTTACATTGTCTGCGAGTTTTTCTGTTTGCTCCGTATTGCCTGTGAAACGCCACAGGCTCAGCTTGCCGCCCGTTTTTTGGGTAAAATAAGCCAGATCATGATGCCGGGAGGGATAAACGGATTGGATATTGGCAGCAATCAGAATGCTCCGTTCCTCTTCCACGCGGTAGCAAAAACTCTCCGGCGGGCTGTTATCTGCGCTTTGGGCAGTATAATAAAGCAGGCGGCCATCCCCGGACATTTGCAGCGCATTGGTTATCCCGTGCTGCAGGATCCTGGGGCTTTTTTGCTTGGCGGTGTCGCAATAATACAGGTCATATACGCCGGAACTGTCCGCCGCGAGAGCCGTAAACGCAAGAACCTTTCCATCACGGGAATAGCAGATAACCGATTCCTCGTGCAGAGGAATCCGCACACTTTCCTTGCTTTTTTGCGACCAGAAATAGCTATTGCCATCCTTTTGATACAGCACACTGCTGCGCATATTTTGCGGTTTTTCGACATATTTTTTTGCGAAATATGCCAAGAGGGTCACTGTCAGAAGTATGAGAAACAGCACGCAGGTAAACACCGCGCGTGAGAGCCCTCTTCTGTTTCTCACTGTTTTTCGCATAATGCCTCTTTATTTTTTTAAAGCAATCGCCTCTTTGGCCTTTTTAACAATGGTAACGCTGTCTAAGCCGAACTGGTGCAATAACTCCACCGCGGGGCCGGATTTGCCAAACACATCCTGCACACCAACCCGGACGACCGGAACCGGGCAGCTCTCGCAGACCGTTTCACTCACCGCCGCGCCAAGCCCGCCGATAATGCTGTGCTCCTCCGCCGTAACAATGGCACCGGTTTGCTTTGCGGCGGCCAAAACAGCTTGTTTGTCCAAGGGTTTAATCGTATGCATATTGATTAAGTTGACGGAAATGCCCTCCTGCTCCAGCTGCTGCGCTGCGGCAATGGCCTCACTCACCATGAGACCGGTGGCGATGACGGTAACATCCGTTCCTTTGCGCAGCGTTTCCGCCTTGCCGATGGTAAACGCATAGTCCTCGCCGTGAATACGCGGCACGGCTAACCGACCGAAGCGCAGGTACACCGGGCCGTTGTGCTCCGCAGCGGCAAACACTGCCGCACGTGCCTCCACGTCATCTGCCGGGTTAAGGATTGTCATGCCCGGAATGGTGCGCATCAAGGCGATATCCTCACAGCATTGGTGAGAAGCACCGTCCTCACCCACGGAAATACCCGCATGCGTGGCACCGATATTGACGTTCAAATGCGGATAACCCAGGGTATTGCGCACCTGTTCAAACGCACGCCCCGCCGCAAACATGGCAAAAGAGCTGGCAAACACGGTGAATCCGATTGTGGAAAGACCGCCCGCTATGCCAATCAAGTTGCACTCCGCAATGCCAACATCCACGAAACGGTCCGGATATTCTTTTTTGAATACGCCTGTTTTTGTGGCCGCCGCAAGGTCAGCGTCCAGGACAATCAGCTTGTCATTAACAGCACCCATCTCAGCTAAGGCCTTGCCGTAAGCATCGCGGGTCGCCATTTTTACAGTTTCGCTCATATGCTCTCCTCCAATGCTGACAGTTCCGCCTGTAATTCCTGCATCGCCTGCTCGTACTGCTCTTGATTGGGTGCGGCGCCGTGCCAGGCCACTTGATTTTCCATATAGGATACACCTTTGCCCTTGACACTTTTTGCCACAATTACAGAGGGCTTGCCGACAAACTCATGCGCCGCGTTGAAGGCGGCCTCCATCTCGTCAAAGCTGTGGGCAACAATTTCCACCACATGCCAACCAAAGGCCTTAAATTTTTCCGCAATGGGATAAGGGGAATTGACCTCGGCGACTGTGCCGTCAATTTGCAGATTGTTGTTATCCACAACGGCAATCAAATTATCCAAACCCTTGGCGGAGGCAAACATGGCCGCCTCCCAAACCTGACCCTCCTGCAGCTCGCCGTCGCCCAGAATCGTGTATACGCGAAAATCCTTTTTCGCAAGCTTTGCACCAAGCGCCATGCCACAGGCAACGGAAATGCCCTGCCCCAGGGAGCCGGAGCTCATATCCACGCCGGGGGTCAGCTTCATGCTGGGATGCCCCTGCAGCATGGAATCGCTTTTACGCAGCGTTTTCAGTGCTTCCACCGGAAAATAACCCTTATGCGCCAAAACGGAATATAAAGCGGGAGCAACATGCCCTTTAGAGAGCACCAGCCGGTCACGCTCCTCCCACGCAGGATTCTGTGGGTCTACGCGCATCTGGTGAAAATACAAATACGTTAGCACATCTGCGGCGGACAATGAACCGCCGGGATGTCCGGAGGCCGCGTTGTAAACGCCCTCAATGATGCCCATGCGCACTTTGCATGCCATGAGTTTCAGCTGCTGCCTGATAGTAGCTTCCATGAAAACCTTCCCTTCAAAATGCCGCCGGCCGTTTGCCCGCAGCCTATCTATCCGAATACACAAAAAGCCCACACCACTAGTTTAGGCTCCCTGCGCCTCCAAATATGCAAGAAAATTTGCAACCGCGCCTTGATTGCAATGGCAGGAGACATAGGATGCGATTTGATGCATCTCCTGCGGAGCCTGCGCGCACACTGCCGGAACGGCAACACTGCGCAGCATATCATAATCATTAAAATAGTCGCCGATTGCGCCTGTATGCTCCTTTGGCACGCCCAACATTTCCGCAAGTTTGAGCACCGCCGTGCCCTTGTGAACCCCTTTGGCAAGCAGTTCATAGGTAATCACCGAGGAGGACATAAAGTTCACCGGCGGGTCTTGCAGTGTTTCGGAATGTGCCACAAGCTTGCGAATCAGCGGCGGCAGCCCAAAAAAGATGACCTTGCCCCAGCCGCCGCGCGGCAACTCCTCTATGCTTTTGCAAAAGGTGTGCGGCAGTTTGTCCGCCGCAAGCATCACGCGCCCAAACAGGAGTGGGTGCACCATGTAGATATGGTCCGCTGTACAAACCTGCAGCTCTGTCATCGGAAAACGCGCATGCAGCGTGCGAACGAGCTGCATCCCCTCTTCACTGATTGCAGTAAAATGCAGCATCTGCTCCTTAGCAAAATCATAAATTCCGGCACCGTTGAGCACAATTGCAGGGGTCTTTTCAATCGGCAGCCTGTGATAATGCTTGCGCATGGAGGGAACGCTTCTGCCGGAGGCCAGCGTGAAATTGCCGCCCAAATCCTGCGTGAAATGGCGTATCGCCTCCAAATTACGTTCCGGCAGCTTACGCGCCTTTGTGTTCAGTGTGCCATCGATATCGGACACGACAAGCCAATCTGAAAAACACCTTGCGGCACCCTGTGTCATACTCATGTTAACCCCTTGTTATATTATTAGTTCACCAACGAAACCTTGCCCAATCTTGGTGGTATTTTCGCCGTCAGCCTGCGTTGTCCTCCTTGCTTTACGACAGTAAAGCCGCGTCGTCCGCCTGGCCTGACGACAAAACCCCTCACCAATCTTCTGGCAAGCTTTCATTGGCGGACTAATAATATGGTTGCAGTGTTTGCAAAAACCCCGTGAAATAGTCCGGGAGCTCGGCCTCTATGCAGATTTCCCTGCCATCCCTCGGGTGCAAAAACCCGAGCAGCGCGGCATGCAGGCATTGGCCGCCCAGAGCCGTATCCGCCTTTTTATTGCCATAAACCGGGTCGCCCGCCACCGGGTGCCCCAGATAAGCCATGTGAACGCGAATTTGGTGGGTACGCCCGGTTTCCAGGCGCAAACAAAGGTGGCTGTAGCCTTGGTACTGTGCAATGACGCTGTAATGCGTCACGGCCTCCCGGGCGTGTTGGGTGGTTACGCACATCTTTTTGCGATCCTTTGCGCTGCGGCCGATTGGTGCATCCACCGTGCCCTCCGGTTCTTTCAGATGCCCCAGGATAACAGCCTGATACTCCCGCCTAAGGCTATGCGCCTGAATTTGTTTGGCGAGTGAAAGATGCGCAGCATCATTTTTTGCAACCAGCAACAACCCGCTCGTGTCTTTATCAATCCGGTGCACAATGCCGGGGCGCAGCACACCGTTGATGCCGGAAAGCTGCCCCTTGCAATGGTGCAGCAGTGCGTTGACCAAAGTTCCGTCCGGGTTACCTGCCGCAGGGTGCACCACCATCCCCCGTGGCTTGTTCACCACGAGCAGGTCGCCGTCCTCATAGCGGATATCCAGCGTGATTTCCTGCGTCTTTGCCTGTGGCTCTCTGATTTCCGGCAGGCGAATGCAAACCATGTCGCCCTCAGCCAGCTTATCATGCTTTCCCAGCATCTTCCCCCGTACGCTTACCGCGCCCTGCTCTAACAGGCGCTGTAAATAGGAACGGGTGTGATCCGGCAGTAGCTGCCGCAGCACTAGGTCGATGCGCAGACCCGCCTGCTGCGCGTTGATGCGGAACAAAATTGGGGCGTTTTGTGTTTGACCCTCCATGCTCATGCCGCCTTTTTGGCTGTTTTCCTATCCTGCACGGTTTCAGAAATCACCCAGCCCAGCATAAGACAAGCGCCGACCGTTACAAAACAGTCAGCAAAATTGAAGATAGCGAAGTTCATAAACACAGGCTCTATATAATCAACGACATAGCCGTGAATGACGCGGTCCAAGAGATTGCCAAGCCCCCCGGCTGTTACGCTGGCCACAGCCCAATACAACCAAAGGTTTTCAATTTTTCGTGTCAGTAATAAAAACAGGCAGACGCACAGAACAATTGCCGTGAGTGCCGCAAGCAGCGTGGTAGCATTTTCAAACATACTGAATGCCGCGCCGGTATTCTCTGTATAGCGCAGCCGCACCAAACCAAACAGCGCCTGCGTCTGCCCAATGGGCTTGAGATACAGCACCACGACCCACTTGATCAGCTGATCCAGCGCTACGGTTACGGTGATGGCGCAAAGTACAAAAATTTGAAGCATGAAGCTGATTTTTTCTCCCCTATTTTTTCGGAAAGAAGCCGGTAAAGCGGCTGACGCTGCTTTGCTCCTGCATTGCCTGCTCTTCCTCGTCCTCTTCCT
>JAVBPP010000122.1:0-8864 GCA_031549535.1 Oscillospiraceae bacterium | reverse complement strand
TCCAACCCGCCCTATATCCCGGCAGGGGAACTGGCGGGGCTGCAGCGGGAGGTGCGAAAAGAACCGCGCACAGCCCTGGACGGCGGAGCGGATGGGCTGGACTTCTATCGCGTCCTTGCGCAGCGCTGGCTGCCTCAGCTGCAAAAAGACGGAGTGCTTGCGGTAGAGTGCGGCGAGGGGCAAGGAGCTGCCATTGCGGCGCTGTTTGGCGGAAAAATGCGGCTGGAATCCGATTTTCGCGGCGTGGAGCGTTTTCTTGTTTATCAAAATAACGATTAGGAGATACACGATGTTACTGGATATGCTCAGAGACGGTTTTTCTACCACACTGTTGATTAGTTTATTGGTGCGCATTTTTGTGATTTTTTGTGTGCTGCCGATTCATGAATACGCGCATGCCTGGATGGCGGAACGCCTGGGGGACGACACGGCGCGCCTGCAGGGCAGGCTAACGCTCAACCCGCTGCGCCATTTGGACCCGATTGGCTCGCTGATGATACTGTTGGTTGGTTTCGGTTACGCCAAGCCCGTTCCGGTCAATCCCATGCGCTTTAAGGACAGTAAAAAGGGAATGGGGCTCACTGCCGCGGCAGGTCCCGTGTCAAACTTAATTATGGCGTTTCTGTTTATCATTTTCATGAACATCACATTCCTGTTTGTTACGCCGGGGGACACCACCTCCGTCATGTATATCGCGGTGTTATTCTTTCAAATCGCGGCCACCATCAACATTTCCCTTGCCGTGTTCAACATGCTGCCAATTCCGCCGCTTGACGGCTCAAGGGTTCTGGGCTTGGTTCTGCCGCATAAGCAATATTTTAAAATTATGCAGTATGAGCAATATATTCGTTACGCAGTGTTCTTTTTAATGATTACCGGGGCCCTGTCCCGCCCCATCATTTATCTGAGCAATTTGATTTACAGCGGCATGGATTACATTGTTTATCTGCCGTTTCGCCTGATATCCTGAAAGGAAGCGCCGTATGGAAAAACTGACCTATAAGCTTGACAGCTTTGAAGGGCCGATGGATTTGCTTTTGAGCCTGGTAAGCAAGCATAAAATGAGCATTACGGATATTCCAATCATGACGTTGGTGGAGCAGTATCTGGACTATATCAAGCATGCGCAGGTGGAGAGCCTGGAAATCGCCAGTGAGTTTTTAGAGATGGCCGCGCGGCTTGTTTATATTAAAACCGTTTCCCTGTTACCTGTGCATGAGGAGATGGAGCAGCTCACGCAGGAACTGCGCGGGGAGTTGCTGGAGTATCAGGACTGCAAGCGTATCGCCGTCACCCTTTCTGAAATGGCGCAGGGCTTTGGTTATTACTCCCGTGAGCCCATGCCGGCTCCCGTGGATATGACCTATCGCAGGCTGCACGAGCCAAGCGAGCTATATGCCCACTATCTCGCAGCAGTCGGCAAAAAAAAGCGCAGGCTGCCCCCGCCGGTGGAGGCGTTTTCCGGCATCATTGCGCATAAAATCGTTTCCGTCGCCTCCCGCGTGAGTTATGTGCTCTCGGCCTTACGCGGCAAGGGAAAGCAATCGTTCCTCTCCCTGTTCCGCAAGGCAGGCTCTCGTTCGGAAATGGTGGCCACCTTCCTCGCGGTGCTTTCGCTGGCAAAGGCAAAGCACATTGCGCTGGAGGGGGAGGGGCTTGACCCGCAAATTATTCTGCTGAAGGATGGGGAGGTAAACGATGAATTTGGAGGATGAATCCCTTGTGGCTCAGTTGGAGGCGATCCTGTTTTCCGCCGGGGAACCCCTGGATGCAGGCAGAATATCGGACGCCATCTTCGTCAGCCGCAGCTATGTGGAGGCCGGCCTGCAGGCTCTGCAGGAGCAGCTCGCGGGCAGCGAGCGCGGTATTTGTCTGCTGCGCCTTGGCGATAGCTATCAGCTGTGCAGCAAAAAAGAGTACGCGCAGGATATTCAAAAAGTGCTAGAGGTCAAACGCAATCAGCCGCTTTCGCCCGCAGCGTTCGAGGTGCTGGCGGTGGTTGCCTATAACCAGCCAGTGACAAAGGCCTATATTGAGCAGGTGCGCGGCGTGGACTGCTCCGGCGTGGTGGCAACTCTTTGCCAAAAGGGTCTGGTGGAAGAAAAAGGCAGGTTGGATTTGCCGGGTCGCCCGCTGGTTTATGGCACCACTACGGAGTTTTTAAAATGTTTCTGTTTGGAATCACTTGCGGATTTGCCGGATTTGCCCGCCGACCCGCAGGAGGAGCAGGCTCCGGAAAAGCAGCCGTTTGAACAACTGTCCATGGAATCCATTGCAGAGGGGGAGTGAGGCTTTTTGCCGGTATTGTATGGCTTGGGCGTTCTGATTCTTTTGATTGTGCTCCTGTTCAGCATCCGCATTCACCTGGTGATTGACTATGACCGGGATTTGTTTGTGCGGGCGAGCTATCTCTTTTTAGGCTACACCCTGTATCCCAAAGAAAAGGGCAAGCCCAAAAAAGCAAAAAAAGAAGAGCCAAAAAAGGAAAAGGAAAAAAAGAAAGAGGACAAGCCCAAGGAAAAAAAGCCAAAGAAAGAGAGCATTTTAACGCGGTTTTACCGCAACAAGGGCGTGAGCGGAATCATTGAGCTGCTGCAGGGTGCGCTGCACGGCGTCAACGGCCTGTTGGGCAGGCTATGGCGGCAGATCGTGATTCACGAGCTGTTTGTTGACCTCGTGATATCCGGTTCGGATGCGGCGGATTGCGCATTGAAATACGGTAAAGTCTGCGCGGCGGTTTATCCAACGCTCGGTGAGCTTTGCACCCACATGCGCGTGCGGCGCTATGACGCTACGGTTGTTCCGGATTTTTTAGCAAACCGGGACAGCGCAAAATTTTATTGCGAGCTTTCAGTAAAGCCCATTTCTATTACAAACGCCGTTGTCGTTCTGGCGGGGCAGCTGCTGTTTGGGGTGCTTATCAAACTTTATAAGGGCAGCAAAACTCCAAAACCGCAGAAATCCAAACAAACCACAGCAATGAAATAGCTTATAAAAAGAGAGGAAAAAAGAAATGAAAGAACAATCCGCAAGCGGCTTGATGGCCACCACAATCGAAAAAATCCGCAATCTCGTTGATGTCAGCACTGTAATCGGCGAACCGATTCAAGCGGGGCAGGGCATCTCCATCATCCCCGTCTCCAAAGTGACCTACGGCTTTGCCTCCGGCGGCTCCGATTTGCCAAGCAAAACCAATGCGGAGCTGTTTGGCGGCGGTGGCGGCGCGGGCATTACCGTAACCCCCATTTGTTTTCTCGTCATCAACAACGGCGAGGTGAGCATCAAGCACATTTCTACGGAGGAAGGCTCGGTGGAGCGCATTGTCGGCATGGTACCCGATGTGGTGGATAAGGTTTCCGGCGTTGTGAACAGTCTGTTCGGTAAAAAGGATGCGGAAGCCGCAGAGGATGAGGACGACTTTAACGAATAAGCGTACATAGCCTTGTTAGCCCCCTGCATATACATTTAAAAATTATTTGTATATCGGGAGGGGTTTCCATTGCGCCGAATATTACATCGTGTTGCTGCCATGTTGTTGGCCGTTGCTGTCGGCTTTGTTCTGCCGGTTTTTTCGCAGGCTGAAGGGTTGTATATATCCGCATCTTCCGCTGCCGTGATGGTGGTGGGCAGCGGTGAGCTGCTCTATGCAAAGGATGCATACACACAACGTCCCATGGCGAGCACAACGAAAATTATGACAGCTCTGCTTGCGCTGGAGGAGCAGACACCACAGCGGGAAATCACCGCAACGGACGCGATGGTGCGCGTGGAGGGCACATCCATGGGACTGCAGGCCGGGGATAAGGTTACGCTCAGTGCCCTTGCCTACGGCATGCTGCTGGAATCCGGAAATGACGCGGCGAATACTGTTGCCCTGGCTCTTTCCGGCAGTGAAGAAAAATTTGCGGCCTTAATGAACGCACGGGCCAAAGCGCTGGGGATGAAAAAAACCCACTTTGTCACGCCATCCGGCTTGGATGCGCCGGGGCACTGCTCCACCGCCTATGATATGGCGTTGTTGGGTTGCGCCGCGCTGCAAAATCCGGATTTTGCGGCCATATGCAAAAAACAATCTGCCCGCATTCAATTCGGCAACCCCCCGCAGGAGCAGACTGTTTATAACCACAACCGGCTTTTGCGCAGCTACGAAGGCGCGTTGGGCATAAAGACCGGTTTCACCAAAAAGAGCGGGCGCTGCCTGGTCAGCGCGGCGCAGCGCGGCGGGGTGACGCTCGTTGCCGTTACGCTGCGTGCGCCGAACGACTGGGATGACCACAAAAAGCTGCTCGATTATGGCTTTTCTCAGGTCAAAGAACATGGTTTGGATAGTGAGCTCTCCGGTATTGCGCTCCCGGTTGTGGGCGGAACAGCGCAGAACGTTCGGCTTAGCTGTGGCATCAAGCCTGTTTGGGATGCAAAGGAGCTGCCCGGCAAGGTGACGCGCGAAATACGCCTGCGCCATTTTGAGTATGCGCCGCTGAAAAAGGGGCAGGTTGTGGGAGAGGCTCGCTATCTTGCAAACGGAAAGTTGCTTTGCGCGGTTCCGATTGTTGCGGCGCAGGCTGTGGCGCAATGTAACATAGAGCCGGAGCCGCCGCCGGAGACAACACGACCGCAGCTTTGGGATAAATTGCTGCAGAAAGTAAAGGGATAATATGTTGCTGGCAAAATTGATGGCAAGGGGTATGGCCGGGCTGATGGGGCGCATGGATGCGCCACGCCTTTCGAAGATGGCGGATCTGCCGGGCATTCGGGTTTATCGCGATATTCCCTATGTGCCGCAGGGGGACGCCGCCCGGCAGTTAGATATCTATGTCCAAGAGGGTGTAACGGCGCCGCAACGCGTGATTATTGACATTCACGGAGGCGGCCTTGTGTATGGTGACAAGGCGCTGAACCGGTTTTACGGTATGTACCTTGCCTCCTTGGGCTATACGGTCGTCATGCCTGCCTACCGCCTGGTTCCGCAGGTGGATTGCCCCGCGCAGCTTGCGGATATTTTTGCGTGCTACCGTTGGCTGGGGGAGCATGGGGCGGAATATGGCTGCGATTTATCGCAGGTATTCATTTTAGGGGATTCCGCCGGCGCGTTTCTCGCGATGTATACAACGCTTATCCAGAACAGCCCGCGCTTGCAGGCGCTTTACGGCATTGCGCCCGCGCCCTTCGCCATTCGCGGCCTGGGCCTGGTTTCCGGCATGTTTCAGCTGCAAAGCGGCATGATTTCCGGCCTGCGTAAACTGTTTTTTGGGCGGGATTATAAAAACAGTGTCTACTATCAAAATATGAACTTTGCCTCTTTGCCCGAAATTGCACAGCTACCCCCCTGCTATTTGGTCACAAGCAGGGAGGACATGATACGCAAAGCTGTGCTGGAATTTGATGGTATTTTGCAACGAGCCGGTGTGCCGCATCTGTTGCGGAACTGGCCGAAAACGCCGGGTGTTAAACTGCCGCACGTGTTTAGCGTCCTGTTTCCGCAGAGTGAGCAGAGCGCGGAAACCACCAAAGAAATGCTGGAATTTTTGGAAAGCCACATATAAAAAGGGAGGATTTTTATGCCAGGTGGGGACAAGCAGGGGGTAAGAAAGTACCTCGGCTATCTGGGCTTCGGCGTCGGCGCAGTGGGGATGGATCTAAGCTACGGCCTGTTCAATTCCTTTCTGACCAATTATTTTACGGACGTGCTGTTTATCAACGCCGCCTTCCTGGGTATGGTGGCGTTTGCCGCGCGTATTTGGGATGGCGTCAACGACCCGATGATGGGTACCATCGTGGATAATACGGTATCAAAGTACGGCAAATTTCGCCCCTGGATACTCGCAGGGGCGGTGCTCAACGGCATCGTGCTGGTGTTTTTGTTTGCCAACCCCGGCTTTTCTGTGCGTGCGGGGGAGATGCAATTTGGCCTGTATGCCTATGTGGCACTGATGTATGTGCTTTGGGATATGAGTAACACGATTATGGATATTCCATATTGGTCCATGGTGCCCACCCTCACCAACGACCCCAAGGAGCGGAATATTGTTGCGGCCATTCCGCGTTTTTTCTCCGGCTTTGGGCAAATCATCATTGTCGTGCTGACCCTGCCGATGGTTCGGCTTTTAGGCGGCTCAGAAAACAGCCAGAGCGGCTATACCCGCTGGGCGGCCGTTTGCGCCGCAGTGCTTGTTGCGGGCTGCGCGCTAACCTTCTTTACCAGCAAAAACCTTTCGCGCATTCCGCCGAAGCGGGAAGAAAAGTTCAGCCTAGCCAAGGCCTATCGCACTGTGAAAAGCAACGACCAATTGCTCGTATTCATGCTCACGGCATTTGCATACAATACCGGCTGGTACCTTACAACAGGCCTTGCGGTGTATTATTTCAAGGCTGTGGCACAGAATCAGGGTCAGATGTCTCTCTTCGGCGCGATATCCGGCGCGGGTCAGGCAATCGGCCTGGTGTTGCTGCCGGTTCTGGCGGCTAAAATTGACCGCAATAAGGTAATAAAGGGCGCAATGGTGCTGACAATTGTATCCTATCTGCTGATGTATGTTGCAGGTCCGCTTCTGCAGCTTTCCTATGTGTTTCTTGCGCTCGCGCTTTTGGGTTGCATCGGCGTGGGAGCCATGTTCGTCTCCCAGACCATCATGCTCTCCGATATCGTGGATTACGGCGAATACAAGCTGGGCTACCGCGCGGATTCCATTGTGTTTTCTATGAAAAGCTTTTTGCAGAAGGGTGCCTATTCTGTTCAGAGCCTCGTGATTGGCTTTGGCCTGTGGCTGACGCACTATGACGGTTCGTTGACGGTTCAGCCGCATAGCGCACAAACCGGGATATCCGTTATGATGTTCCTCCTCCCGCCGGCCTTTGCCCTGTTGGCGCTGTTTGTTTTTACACAAAAATACAAGTTGAGCGCACAGCAGATGCGGGAAGTGAATGCTGCCCTAGAACAATAGTTTATAATTAGCATCGAATCCGTGCAAGGCTATTCCGTATGGCTTTACACGGATTTTTTGTATGAATTTCAACAGGACTATATCAAAGCCTATTGACATTGACCTAGCGTCAACTTATATAATAGCTACATGGAGGGATTTCATTTGGATTTACTTCGAATAAATGACGTAGTAGATGGATATGGCGTTTCCAGCAGAACGCTCCGATATTATGAGCAAGTAGGGTTACTTTGGAGCAGCCATCCGGACAATAAAGCGCAGCGTTATTATGACGCTGCCGCATTGGAACGGCTCAAGCAGATTATGGTATTGCGCAAGCTTCAAATCCCGATTAAGGACATTGTGGAAATATACAAAAGCGAGAGTACGGCAGCGTTGATTCAAGCCTTTGTGGACAAGCTCGAATCACTTGACGGAGAAATTACCGCATTATCGGAGCTCCGGTATCTTGTGAACGATTTTCTCCAAAAGATGCTGAAGAGTGGGATTAAGAAAATATCCGCAATCACCTTGCTGTATGAAGAAACGGAAAAACGCCTTGTACCCGCTGTAAAGAACGAGGGGGTGTCTTTTGAAAAACTATCAAAAATCAGCCGTGAGGCATTGCGTTTGCATGATGTCCGGATTATTCGCCTACCGCCTATGCGTTTTTTAACTTCTCGTTTGAAAACGGGGCAGGCGGCAAGCCTTGACGGGGGTAATATGCAGAATCTATTTTTGGAGTATGGTTTTTTACCAAATCCTGGATTGCGGAATTGTTTCTACCGTAAAGAATCAAATGATGAATGGATTATGCTCATGAAAGTTCCAGACAATTTTGAGAACGCAACGGAATATGTTGTTGCGTCTTTCCCCGGAGGCTTGTTCGCCGTAGCAAGCGCTTTTATGGAGGACTTGGACGATACCTTTATTCTCCTGAGAGACTGGGTAAGGGGCAGCGAGCAATATGAGACTGACACAGGCGAAGATGGAACATTATATCGGAATGAAATGATTGAAGAAATTCTGCCGTGGGATATAGCAAACAGAATGAACAGATACCAACAGGATGTATTTATCCCAATACGATTAAAAAATGAAAAGAGGTCGAAGTCAGATGGCTGAACTGCCTGAAATCACGAAACTTGCAGGGCAAATGAGAGATACCCTGCGCGGGAAAAGCATACAGACTATTACCTTGCGGCAAGAGAAGTGCGCCAACATTGCACCGGGCGAATTTCAAAAACGAACTGCAGGAGCAAAGGTTGATGATGCCTATAACAAAGGAAAATGGATTATTACGAAACTCAACAACGGTGAAAATATTCTTTTATCTCTCGGCATGGGTGCGGATATTTTATACTTCGAACATGAAAAGACTGAGTCTGAAAAATACCAAATCAAGCTTCTTTTTGATGATGGCAGCGGTTATACCGCCCGGTTTTGGTGGTTCGGAAAGTTTTTTCTTGCCTCTGACGGTGCACTTGCATCGGAAGCGAATACAAAAGACATTGCAATTGACCCCTTTGATGAGAAATTTACGTTTTCCTATTTTTCTCATCTTCTGAAAGGAAAAAAGACGCAAATCAAGGCTTTTTTAATGAATCAAAAGAACGTCGGTGGCATCGGCAACATGTATATGCATGATATCCTGTTCAAGGCGCGTCTGCATCCTCAAAAGAAAATATCAGACATGAACAAGAATGAAATTAAGTTTCTTTATGACAGTATTATTGAGGTTCTTAATCTTTCGCGGGACAAGGGAGCGTTTGCTTATGAAAGCGATTTTTACGGGCAAAAAGGTGGATTCACAACGGACTATTTCGGGCATCCTGAAAAACTCAACACAGCGACACGAAACGCAATGCAAGCCGCAAAAAACGCAGATTTGGAAAATAGCGCTGCAAAAGCAGGCGTATGCGTACATTCATACACAGAACCTGC
>JAVBPP010000088.1:0-35659 GCA_031549535.1 Oscillospiraceae bacterium | reverse complement strand
GGGGATCGCGGCTACGATTCTATTGCTATTTTAAAAAATTATTATGGGCAGGATATCTACCTCATGCAGGCGAATAAAGTGGAGGGCGTGCCCAGTTCTTACCCCGGCAAGGCGCTGCAGGTGGGCTCCTCAGGGAGCGCGGTACGCACCATTCAGCAGCAGCTGAACCGTATTGCCCAAAACTACCCCGCCATTCCCAAATTGAAGGTGGACGGCATTTACGGCCAGCAAACACGCACTGCCGTGGAGGCGTTTCAAAGGATATTCAAGCTGGCTACGGATGGCGTGGTCGGCCCCGCAACCTGGTATGCCATTTCTAATATTTTCGTGGCCGTTTCAAAATTAGCGCAGTAGCATTGCGGCAAGAAAGATAAACGGGACTTTATAGTTGAAAACAATCTGTAAATTTTGTTGACAAAAACGCGGCAGTTGCTATACTTTTGTTGGAGAAGTGCCGCCATTACTTCGTTCAGGAGTAATATACGCCGGGAGGGGAGCAGTCTGCCAGAGATTGTTCCTTTTCTTAATATATAGTTGGGGAGTAATTTATAAATGAACAGGAGGGGCGCGCGTGAAACGCAAGGCCGGTAAAAAGCCGAAAAAGCAATACCGTCTGAGTATGCGCACGATGTTTATTATCGTGTTCAGCCTAAACTTTGCCGCCGCGTCCTTTTTAACGATTTTTACTTGGAATTACGGGGATATTAGGCGCCGGCAAGCCGACCAAGTCCTTTACGCCGATTTGCAGACGGCGCTGGAAAACGCCAAAGAAGCCAAGAAAAAGAATGAAGAGGCCTATCTCTCCGCCGGCGGTAAGGATGATGGAAAAACGCAGGCGGAACGTGAGGATAAGGCCAACAGCTATATTGCAAGCTTGGTGGAAAAAGACCCCTCCCTCATCGGCACGGATTATGAGCAGGAAACACAGAACCAGGGGGATGGCACAGCCGAAACAACTGCAGTGGCGGGCGGAGAGAATAACGCCCAAAATACACAGCAGAACAGCGGCGAAACAGGCGGGGAGCCGTCCTATAATAACGATGTTGATAAAGCTCCGGCGGTTATCTATACGCCCGGGGCAAATAACAGTGATAAAAAACCGGTTAAGACGAACACCGGCAGCAATACAGGCGGTGCGGCAAAGCCCGTCGCCCAGCCAAGCACCCCCGCAGCCCCCAAGCCGAACAAACCCGCGGGTAACGCGGGCGATGAGGAGGAGTCCCCGCCAAAGAACTACCCGGCGGTAAAAACACCGGCGGATTACGGCATCACTGTGAGCTATGGGGACGGCAGCGATAAAATTGATCCCTCCCCGCTGAAATATGCCAACAGCAAGCGTTTGAACGAGATGGAGTATTACCGCTTTGGCTTGTTGAACGACACGCAAAAAATGGTTTATATGGAAATTAAAAAGGCGGTTTACCTCACGCAGAACAGAGTGCGCTTTGAGGGAGCCAGCTTTACGCACGATGACTTGGTCGCATCCTTCCAGGCGTTTACCATGGATCACCCGGAATGCTTTTGGCTGGACTGCAATACCATGCGCTCCTCCACCGGCTTTGATATGGTGTCGCTCATCCTGTGCTATACGGACGGCACCAACATGGAGCGGGACGGAAATCCCGCCAGCCGCAGCCTGATTAACCAGCAAATACGCGAGGTTGCAAGCAAGCTGAAAACGATGGTGGCCAAGGCGAACGGAGCCTCCACCAAGGCGGCAAAGGAGCGGGCTT
Organism: Oscillospiraceae bacterium; assembly: GCA_031549535.1. Taxonomy (GTDB): domain Bacteria; phylum Bacillota; class Clostridia; order Oscillospirales; family Acutalibacteraceae; genus JAVBPP01. Next base: position 33,926 of record JAVBPP010000088.1, on the reverse strand, counting down.
TGTTTGACGCGCTGTTGCAGAACACGCGCTATGACTATGACCATTTCAACGGAAAAAAAGTGCGTTATTATGCAAACAATATTTACGGCGGGCTGTACCAAGGGCTTTCTGTCTGCGGCGGCTACGCGAGCACGATGCAGATACTTTGCTATGAGGTGGGCATCAATTGCTTGAAGGTGCTTGGCTCAGGCCATGTGTGGAACATGGTGAACCTCGGGCGCAACTGGTATCATGCAGATGCCACCTGGGCGGATACCTCCACGCCGAATTACTTTTACTTTAACGCAACCACGGCAGAGATTCAAACCAAACAAAGCATTGCCGCGAGCAACCCCAGGCTGCCCAGTGCAAATGTGGCGTTCAGTAAATAAGGGATAAAGGGTAAAGCGATGAGCATGAAGAGACGAACGCGTCAGAAACAAGGGAAGACAGCACGCAATAAGCTGCTTTTATTGCTGGTTCCGGTCAGTCTGTTGCTGTCCGCAGGAATCACTGCGGCCATTTGGGCGTTTTCAGACAAGGTTCCGGTAACGCAAAACGGCTTGGAATACGATAGCTTGCTCTGGAACAATGACGCGAAAAATCCGCTTGGCTCCGCTGTGACCTGGAACGGCATTATCTTAGGCGATGCGGAAAATGTCAGCAATGTGGAGGGCGCGTTGGCCGTTTCCGGCAAGCTGACAAACAAGGGCAACTATTCCGGCGGCTTCGGCCCTGCGGCAAAGCAGGATAAAAAGCGCTTGACGGCAAAGGACATTCGCCTGCTTGTAGGCGGGGATATGGATTTGGGCGGGCTGCTCACCGTCTACGGCAACGCCATGGTCGCGGGAAAGGCGAAGGCCGCCCTGGGAACAACGCTCTATGCCCTTGCGGAAGAAGAAAACAACACACAATACCGGGATTTGCTTGCGGTGTATGACGTGGAACAGCAACAGGCGCGTTCCGTGCAGAAGCAATCCGGCTATTACACCATGACAAGCACCAAGCCCGATGCGGCTGTCATAGCGCCGCAGACGGCCAAAACAGATGTCAGCGCCTTCTTTGCGGACGCGGACGCCAGCCTGTTTGCCCAGCACGCAACCCTGGCAAGGCTTGCGGGCAAGGGTGCCATTCAACACAACAGTCAAGATAATTCCATTACGCTCATCGGGACCAACAATAGCATCAATGTGTTTACCCTGGACTTAAGCGGGCTGGAATCGTTTGAAAAGAATATTAAGTTTGATATTCCGGAGCAGGCCGTTGCGGTGGTCAACATATTTTCGGACGACGCCATAGCCTTTACGGGCAAAACCGTTTGGGGCGAGGAGGCGCTCGCCGGGCGTGTGCTGTTCCACTTTATTAACGCCTTACAGGTCGGAGTTTCCGACACGATGTTTATCAACGGATCCATCCTGGCGCCGCAGGCGAAATGGAATGTGGCCGCAAACGCGGGCTATATGCGGGGCACCGCGGTTCTGGGCGGCTTGAAGCTGCCTGCGGAATCCAGCTTTGCGCTGTATTACACCGTGTTCCAGGGCTTTTTACCCGTGGTTCCGCCGGAGGCACCCGCAACCGGGCACATTGTCGTTGCGCGGGAAGGCGAGCTGTTCGGCAGTGTGAAAAAGGTCAACAATCAGTTTGTTCCGAGCTTTGTAAAAAAACGCTGCGCAGGCGCGGTGTTTGAAGTGTATGCAAGTGAAACCATACTTTCGGAAAACGGCGCCCTGCTTGTGGGCAAGGATACGCGCGTGGATGTGATTACAACGGATGAAAAGGGTGTGGCCATCAGCAAGGCGCTGCCCTATGGAGAGTATCGCGTGGTGGAATGCACCCCGCCCGCAGGCATGGCCTTGAGTAGCCAGGAGGAGTTTATTTCTGTTACAGAAAAAGAAATTTCGAAAACGCCCGCCGCAGTATTCACCAGCAGACGGCATAGCTTGGAGGTTGCGCTTCAAGTTTCCATGGAAACGGACAGCGTATATCGTGTAAATTCCGCGCAGGCAATGCAAAAGCTGCGCTATGGGCTCTATGCCGCGGAGGATATCGTAGCCGCGGATCAGACAAAAATTCCGAAGGGCAGCCTGGTCGGCAGCTTTGGTGTGAGTGGGAAGGACAGCGGCGCGAAGGGCTTTTTGCGCCCGAATGTTCCGGTAGGCAGCTACTATGTCAAACAGCTCGCCGCAGATGCCGCCTATGTAACGCAGACCACCGTTTACCCTGTCAATTTTATTGGTGCTGAGGAGACAGCACATCAAGAAACCATTCGAATCGAATTGAATGAGGGGCGTAATATCGAGCAGCTGCTCAAACGCGCCACCGTATATGGCCCTGCAATCAGCGAGCAGGCAACGCGTTTCTATGGGGCACGCATGGGCTTGTTCCGCGCAAATGAAACGCAGTTCAGCCTGAAAAACGCGCTTGCCGTGGCAGTTTCCTCCGAAAATGGTTCGTTTTCCATGGCGCGCGTTCCTATGGGAAACTGGATTGTTGCGGAAATTCAGGGCAGTAAGGGAATTGTTATCTCCGCCAAGCACTACCCCGTGGCTTTAACGCAGGATAATCAGACCTTCGTGTTGCCGCTTGCGAATATGGATGTCAACGGAAAAGTGACAGTGCATGCCGCAGACGCACAGCAGGCCGGCAGAGCAATGCCCGGCGCGCTGTTTGCCCTGTATTCCGATGGAAACGGCAACGGCGAGTATGATGAAGACACCGACACCTCTATCGGGATACTGCAGGCGGTTTCTGCCAGCGGTTACACGCTTTCCGGCCTCCCGCGCGGCAGTTACTTTTTGAAAATGCAGACCCCCCCGGCGGGCTATGCGCCGTCGGATACGGTTTACCCCTTTACAATCAGTGCGGAGCAAAATGAAATTGTGATTCAAACCAAAGAGGGCGCCGGCTTTGTGCTTCAGCCGGAGCTGGGCACCATTAACATCGCAAAGGATTCCCTTGCCGGGCTGCATCAAAATTCCTCCTTCCGCGTGGAGGGGGAGCAGCTGGACGGTGCGGCCTACTCCGAGATACACAAAGCCGATGAAAACGGCACCGTGAAATTGGAGGGGCTGCGCGTGGGCAGCTACCGCATCACTGAAATCTTTCAGGAAGAGGAAACCTGGATTGATCTTTCGCCCACGCAGACCGTGCCCCTGCGTCCAAACGGTATTTTGAACCTGAGCTTCAGTGAAACGCTCACAAAGGGCGTGCTGCATATTGTTCAAACAGACGCCTACACAGACTTTAAACTGTCCGGCTGCGCCTACAGGGTGCTTGACCGCAGCGGCGCAGTGGTGTTGGAGGGTGAGACGGGTTCCGCAGGCTCTCTTATTGAGGATCTACCCGTCGGCAGCTATTTTTGTATGCAAACCTCTGTAGGCGAGGGCTATCTGCTGCCCTGCGAGGTACGCGCGTTTACGATAGGCAAGGGCGGCCAAACCATACGCATTGCCGCACAAACCCAGCCCTTCCGTCCCTCCGCCGTAACACCGCCGAAAGCGCAGAGCAATTATGAGCAATGGCTGTATTTGTTTGCCATATTCTTTGCCATTTGCAGCGCCTTGGGTTTGTTGGCTTACCTCCTCTACCCGCGCATCGCAAGCCGCATGAACCGGAAACAGCCGGTTTCGCTGGATAAACTGCTCGAAAGCATCGACCCGGAGCAGCTGCCCCGGCCAGAGCAGGAGGAGAAACCCAAGCCGCCACGGATTTATTAGGGATATTTATATATTAGCATTTGACTATAAAAACCCAATTACGCGCACAAGCCCCGCGGCGAAGGTCAATCGCCGCGGGGCTTGGTGTTATACCGGCCGAAACTTATATGAAAGGTATCAAGATGCCATTGGCACTAATCCAACTTCCCCTCCGGCAAATCTGCCGGCATGAGCGGTTGCAGCGCGAAGGTGGATTCGATTTTCACCTCGCGTTTTTCTTTTGCCGCCGTGTGAATGGCGCACATAATTTCCAAAACGTGATAGGTCATGTCGCTGTTTGCGCGCGCCTGGCGCCCGCTTTGAATGGCCTTTGCCATGTCGGCAAGGCCCAGCGCGCGGCTGTTGTTTTCATAGCGGAACTGGTAGCCCTGCTTTTTATAGCGGCGTTTGCCCGCCCCCAGTAGGCCGATGTCGCCGGAGAAGCCGTTCGGGTCGGGCACGGTAAGTGTGCCGTCGGAGCCGTAGACCTCCAGCCTGGCGCCGTTGGTGTAATGCACATCAAAGGTAGTGAAAATTGTGCCGACTGCCCCGCTGGCAAAGCGCAGGGAGGCGGTGATATGGGTGGGAACATCCACGTCAATTACTGTTCCGTTCAGCGGCTCGCTGGTAATCGTGCGCTGGGGGAAGCTGATGTTCGTCATGCCGCAGACGCTTTCCACGGGGCCGAGTAGATTGACCAAAGCGGTGAGGTAGTAAGGCCCCATGTCAAACATTGGGCCGCCGCCGCGTTTGTAATAAAACTCCGGATCCGGATGCCAGGTTTCATGGCCGTGGCAAATCATAAACGCCGCCGCGCCAATGGGTCTGCCGATGGCGCCCTGCTCAATCAGCGCACGGCTGGTTTGGATGCCCGCACCCAAAAAAGTATCCGGTGCGCCGCCAAGATAGAGATTTTTTTCCTTTGCCAATTGGGTGAGCGCCTTACCCTCCTCTATGGTCACGGCCAGCGGTTTTTCGCAGTATACATGCTTGCCCGCCTGCAACGCCGCGAGGGAGACATCATAATGCTCATAGGGGCGCGTGATGTTCAGCACAATATCCACCTGCGGGTCAGCAAACAGCTCGTGCATATCCTTATAAATTTTTTTGATGCCGTATTTTTTTGCGGCACGCTCCGCCTTCTCCGGAATCAGGTCGCAGATGCCCGCAATTTCCAGATCCGTAAAGCGCTTGGTGATGTTTTCAAAGTAAATACCGCTGATGTTGCCCACGCCGACAAAGCCAATTTTTGTTTTAGCCATTTTTATGCCCATCCTTTCAGAAGCCGGTAGAAGTTTTGTGCGGTCGCCCGCAGGCGATTTCGGCTATCAATCCCAGCCGAAAAGCACAAAACTTCCTGTTTGAAAGATTTTCTTTCAAACGCTTTAATACATTTTCGCATTATTAAGATATTTTTCATCTGTCAGGCCGTTATCCAGGGTGTAGGCCTTGCCCTCGGCTGCCCATAACATCCCGCGCCGCATGAGCTCCTGTGCCGCAAAGGCCTGGTCGAACACATCGTCGTGGTGGCCGAGTGAATTATAAAACACACGCCCGCAGCCCCACATGCGCGTCCAGATTACGGGCATATCGCAGGGCGGGTTGGCGCTGTGATAATAATTGATGTTCGGGAAGCGTGTGGTGGCCAGCACCTTGTTGGCCGGGTCAACATGCAGATAATAGTGCTCACTGCGGATGGTGAAATCCGAAAGCCCCTCCACCAGTGGGTCAGAACCCGGGATGATGTTCACACGGTACTCCACACCGTCTCCGCCGGGGTGGCTCACCCACTGCCCGCCGGTCATAAACTGCCACTCGGTATCCTCACGGAACGAGTCGCACATGCCGCCGTGGCAGCCCGCCAGCCCAACGCCGCTACCAACGGCAAGGGCAATGTTTTTTGTCAGTTCGGATTTAATTTTGCCGCCCGTAACAACGGGGACAATCAAATCCAGCGCCTTCAAGGCATCCAAATCCTTGAGCACCTTGTCCTTATCCGTCACCTGAACAGAAAAACCTTCCTGCTCCAAAATGCCTTGAAACCGCCTGGCGACCTTATCCGGCTCGTGCCCGTCCCAGCCGCCCCATAAAATCAACGCCTGTTTCATGTGTTTCGCCCCTTTCCAAGACCCATTCTAGCATGGTTATGTGCAGTTGTAAATCCGCTATTTTAATAATCCAGCACAGCAACCTGCCAGGTATCCTCATAAACGATTTTTCCGGGGAAGTTCGTATAGACCACATCATACGGCTCATGATTTCTGTCCAGCATATCCAGTAACGGTTGCAGCATATTGCGCATGTGCGCTGTTGTTGCGGTCTTGAACCAGGTGATTGGCTTTCCGGGCTTGTCGTCATCGTAAAACGGCGGGTTTGGTAATTCGCGCTGAAACCAGTGGTGGTCGATATAATGAAATTGTTTTACTTCATCATCCGTCAGTTTACCGGCTTCCATCAGTTTATGTACAGATGCGAAAATACCCCGCGGTTTTCCTGTTAAGTAGGCGCACTCCCGCGTCTGGATACGGACATAGCGGGGCGTAACATAGTTGGTGTTGTTTGTGCTGTTGTAATATTCTTCGGCAAGAATGGCATAATGTACACGGCTTACCAATTCCCCGCGCCGTATTTTACATTGACGTGAAATGCCCTCATACAGCATACCGGATTTTTGCATCACTTTCCCAGAATTAGGATTGCGCACATCATGATCAGCCCAAACACGATTTATACCAATCTCCATTAGAAAGCGTCATAAAAAATCAAGGGAAAGCTTTGCTGTATGGCTTTTTCGCAGATTTTTTATCTACGCTTTATTTGGATATTGTGGTATTAAACCTATTGTTTCAAAACAATATTTTAGTAATGCGCGCAACGCTTCCGCAGCATATCCTTTACCCCACCACTGCTTACCGAGTTGATACCCAACCTCCGCGGCGCGCGCTTCCCGGTCTGTTTCCGCAAAATCAATTGTCCCGATTACTTCTCCAATGGATTTTAATTCAATTGCAAATAATTCCCAAGAATTTGCTGCGGCTTCTTGAAAATACGCAAGCCATTCTTCGATACGCTTTTGTGTTTCTTCCAAAGTATTGCAAACTGTATATGGCATGAAGCGGACAACTTCCGCATCATTTGCCCAGTTCTGAAACATTGCCGATGCATCGGAGATTGCAAAATGCCGCAAAATTAAACGTTCCGTTTCAATCGTTGTCATAGAAAGACCTCCCAGAAAACATCGACCGGGAAAGCAAGCGCTCTCCCGGTCGTAATGGGTTGTTTTATTCTTCCGGCGCGTACAAACGCTGCATCCGGTCGAGGTGCTGGTATTTCTCCGCCGCATAGGCTGCGGACTGCTCAAACAGAACCTCCGCCTTTTCGGGGAAGGCGCGCATGAGGGAGGAATAACGCACTTCGTTCTTAATAAAGTCGAGGTAGCTTGCGCTGGGTGCCTTGCTGTCCAGCTGGAAGGGGTTCTTGCCGTCTTCAGAAAGGCGCGGGTCAAAGCGGAAGTTGTGCCAGTAGCCGGAGGCCACCGCGTTCTTCTCCTCCGTCATATTCACGCCCATGCCGCCCTTGATGCCGTGGTTGATACAGGGGGCGTATGCAATGATGATGGACGGGCCCGGATAGCTCTCCGCCTCCTGGAAGGCTTTGATGCACTGGTTATAGTCCGCACCCATGGCCACCTGCGCCACATAGACATAGCCGTAGGACATGGCAATTTGCGCGAGATCCTTCTTCTTTACAACCTTGCCGGAGGCCGCAAACTTGGCCACTGCGCCGGTGGGTGTGGATTTGGATGCCTGGCCGCCGGTGTTGGAGTAGACTTCCGTATCAAAGACCAGCAGGTTGACATCTTCGTTCTGCGCGATTACGTGATCCAAGCCGCCGAAGCCGATGTCATAGGCCCAGCCGTCGCCGCCGAACATCCAGAAGGATTTTTTCACAAATACGTCTTTTTCGACAAGAGCCTCTTTGTAGAGCGCATCCCATTCACAGCCGCAGCTGCCGCATTCGGTATTGGCCTTTTCCAGCGCCGCAACAAGCTTGGGCGCAGCAGCTTTGGAGGCTTCCGCATCGTCCTTGCCGGCGAGCCATTCGCTGGCGGCGGCTTTCAAGCCCCACTCTGCGGGGGAGTCGTTGTTCGCAAAGGTCTCCATGATGGTGGCCAAACGGTTGCGGCGGGCGGTGACACTCAGGTGCATGCCGTAGCCGTATTCCGCGTTGTCCTCAAACAGGGAGTTTGCCCACGCCGGGCCTTTGCCTTCCTTGTTGACCGTGTAAGGGGTGCTCGGTGCGCTGCCGCCCCAGATGGAGGAGCAGCCCGTTGCGTTTGCAATATACATTCTGTCGCCGAACAGCTGCGTTGCAAGCTTGGCGTAAGGCGTTTCGCCGCAGCCCGCGCAGGCGCCGGAGAACTCAAGCAGCGGTTGCTTAAACTGGCTGCCCTTGACAGTGCCGGCCTTGAATTTTTCGTTTACCTCCGGCTTTACCGGGAGGTCAAAGGCATAGCTGTAATTTTCCTGCTCGCCCAGCTGGCTCTCCAGCGGCTTCATGACAAGCGCTTTTTCGCCCTTCTTGCCCGGGCAAACATTGGCGCAGGAGCCGCAGCCCGTGCAGTCCAAAACGGAGATGCCCATGGTGAATTCCATGCCCGCAATGCCGGTCATGGCGGTCTTCTTCATGCCTGCGGGTGCGTTTGCGGCTTCCTCGGCGGTCAGTGCGTAGGGGCGGATAACCGCGTGCGGGCAAACGTAGGAGCAGAAGTTACACTGGATGCAGTTTTCCGGAACCCAGCAGGGGGTATCCACGGCGATGCCGCGCTTTTCAAAGGCGGCGGAGCCCTGCGGGAAGGTGCCGTCTGCCGTATCCTTGAAAATGGAAACAGGCAGCTTGTCGCCCTGCTGCGCAGTGACGGGATTCAGCACCTCGTTGACAAACTTCTTCAAATCGGCGCGGTCGGAATGTGCCTCGGCGGCGGCTGCATTGTCCGCTGCACTCGCCCAGGCGGCGGGGATGTCCACAGCCTTGATGCCGGAAACGCCCGAGTCAATGGCGTCGTAGTTCATCTGCACAATCTTATCGCCCTTGGAGCCATAAGATTTTTTCGCGGCGGCCTTCATCAGCTCCACAGCTTTTTCAGCCGGGATGATGTCCGCAAGCTTAAAGAATGCGGCCTGCAAAATGGTGTTGATTCTGCCGCCCAAGCCGAGCTCTTTGGCGATGTGGGTTGCGTCGATGGTATACATCTTAATGTTTTTCTCGGCAATATAGCGCTTCATGGAAGCGGGCAGGTTGGCGTCCAGCTCCTGGGCGTTCCAAGAGCAGTTGAGCAGGAAGGTGCCGCCCTCGTTGAGGTCCTCTACGATGGGGTATTTATCCACATAAGAGGGGTTGTGGCAGGCCACATAGTCCGCCTTGTTGATGTAATAGGTGGACTTAATCGGCTGCTTGCCGAAACGCAGGTGGGAAATCGTGTAGCCGCCGGACTTTTTGGAGTCATAGGCGGAATAACCCTGTGCGTACATGTCGGTATTGTCGCCGATGATTTTAATGGCGTTCTGGCTCGCGCCGACGGTGCCGTCGGAACCCAGACCCCAGAATTTACAGCAGCGTGTGCCCTCCGGCGTGGTGTTCGGGTTCTCGTTTGCAGCGAGGGAGAGGTAGGTTACATCGTCCTCAATGGCCAGGGTAAAGCGCTTTTTCGGCTCCGCAGCCGCCATGTTGCGGTATACGGGAATAATCGCGCTGGGATTGGTATCCTTGGAGCCCAGGCCGTAGCGCCCGCCAAAGACCGGGATATTCGCAAACTCACTGTCGCGCAGCGCGGCGACAACGTCAAGATACAGCGGCTCGCCCAGTGCGCCTGGCTCCTTGGTGCGATCCAAAACAGAAATGCTCTTGACGGATTTCGGCATTACGTCAAGCAGATGCTTGACAGAGAAGGGGCGGTACAGGCGAACCTTAATTAAGCCGACCTTCTCGCCGTTTGCGTTCAGATAGTCGATGGTCTCTTCAATGGTATCGCACACGGAACCCATGGCGATAATGACCTTATCGGCATCCGGAGCGCCGTAATAGTTGAACAGGCCGTAGTTTGTACCGATGCGCTTGTTGACCTCGTTCATATAATTCTCGGTTACGCCGACAACGTCCTCATAATAGGGGTTGCAGGCCTCACGGGCCTGGAAGAAAATGTCGGGGTTCTGGGCGCTGCCGCGCAGCACGGGGTGCTCCGGGTTCAGCGCACGGCGGCGGAAGTCATTGACAGCTTCCATATCCGTCATGGCCTTCAGCTCGTCATAATCCCAAACTTCAATTTTCTGAATTTCGTGAGAGGTGCGGAACCCGTCAAAGAAATGCAGGAAGGGGATGCGGCTCTTGATGGTGGAAAGGTGGGCCACCGCGCCCAAATCCATAACCTCCTGCACGTTGCCCGCGCAAAGCTGGGCATAGCCTGTCTGGCGGCAGGCGTAAACGTCGGAATGGTCGCCGAAGATGTTCAGCGCATGGGAGGCAACGCAGCGCGCGGAAACGTCAATGACGTTCGGCAGCAGCTCGCCCGCGATTTTATACATGTTGGGAATCATCAAAAGAAGTCCCTGGGATGCAGTGTAGGTTGTGGTGAGTGCGCCGGCCGCAAGGGAACCGTGCACAGCGCCCGCCGCGCCCGCTTCGGACTGCATTTCCGCCACGCGGACAGTTTGTCCGAAAATATTTTTCGTTCCGTTCGCCGCCATCTGGTCAGTGAACTCCGCCATGTCGGACGAGGGAGTGATGGGGTAAATCGCGGCTACCTCGGTAAACGCATAAGAAACGTACGCCGCAGCCTCATTGCCCTTCATGGTTCTTTTTTTTCTTGCCATTTGATATCCTCCTTGTTCGCTCTTGTTTCATCCTATATTTTTGGCTACTCGATAAATTATACCATTGTTGTTTGTGGTTGTAAATGATGAAACGGAATTTATTTGGGAAAAACAGAGTTTGTTTTAATAAAATTTCTAAGTGACAAAAAAAGAAAAGAGTTGACAAAAATAATCACCCTATATATAATTTTACTTAGAAATGCATTTCTAACAATAAAAAACTGCACATAAATAGTATAAAAAAATTTATTTTATGCAATTTGGTGCATTTTATAGGAAGGTAGGCGAGGTAAATGGGCTAGGGGGGCGGCTGTAATCACGTATCAGATAAAATATTATAAAAATAATTATTAGAAGGAGTGGCTGAGATTGAAAAGAAAAATTATTTCTACAGTTTTAGCGGCAATTGCTATGAGCACCTTGTTTATTGTTACAGTAAATGGCTACTTCCCAAGTTACTTTGACTTGAAAACGGGGCAATATAAGGATACTTATTTGGCCACGAACAAAATGTCAGCAGAGACTGGAACTGTAACAGGTACATGGAAATATTTTTCCGGTCAAAATGAAAAGTGGCCATCTTCCAAACATGATGTGCACTTCATTTCTCGTTATAAAGAGGGTAGTTCCAGCACTTACAAAAAAGATGTAAGTGTACAGATAGCAAGAGGCTCACACTGCCCGAGAACAACTACTTCCACCAAAACAAATACCGAATGGAAACTGGAGTTAAATACAAATTTGCTTTACTTCAATTGTGACGCATATGGATTTATTTGGTACAATATGTAATGTCTTAAACGTGTTAAATTCCAGGTTAGCGCTCAAGGGTTGCTCTTGAGCGCTAACCCAGCTAATTATGAAAGGCAGATTCCCATGACGACATATTTTCGTTTGTTGAGGCTCTTTTATAAAAGCGCCGTTCTGATTGTGTTCACAATTTTGTTCTTTATTCTTTCCATTGGTTTTCTTTCCTATTCGTACCTAACAAGCACTTCGGGAAATGGCGTAGAATACCACTTTCTTGCCCACACCTTAGTTCTTTCGCTCTTTGCGTTTCTATTTTTTTTGTTTGTAAGCTACGAATTTTTTTATAAAATGAAACAAGCCTCGTTGGAGGAGACCTTGCGCAGCATGCGAAACGGTCTTGCCTCCTTTTTGCTGCAGGGCTTTGCTGTTCTTTTATCCATCCTGCTCCCGTATTTCGCTATCCTGCTTTTGATCAATCTGTTTGTGTTTCAAGGCTTTGAGCGGGAATATGTGTTGCATGTCATACAAAACCTATTGTGTAATCTGCTTCTGGTTCCCTTTGCGGGGGTCGTGGTTGGCGCAGGTATTGCCACCATGCAAAAGCGCGTTTCCTCCTGCGCGGTGCTGCTACTGTGCTGCCTGTTGGTGTCTCCTCTTCCGGATACATTAGCCGTCATTTTATTTGAGAGCAGTCATGTTTCTGTTTTTCCGTTATTATACTTTTTTCGCTTACATATACAGGATTTAGACTGGGATATTCCACACTTTGGATACTCTCTTTTGCAGTACCGTTGGCAATTGCCCACGTTTTGGATTTTAGGGATGTTGCTATACCTGCTGTGTTACAGCTTGAAAAGCAATCGCAGAAGAATGAAATACGCTTCCCTGGCAGTGCTGGGCGCAGCTTGCGGCCTTTCTCTCATTTGCTACCTGCAGCCCACTTCGAGGGTGCTGTTAGGTTCCTATGACCCTGTGAACGGCGGAATTGCCGACCAAAATTATTATACATGGCACAAGCAGCGGGAGGAGGCCGCCGATTTCCGGGTGACGGACTACCGCATGGATATTTCGTTCCACCGATTGCTCAAGGCAAAGGTGCAAGTAACATTGGATAAGCCCAGCTTGCCTGAGTATCGCTTTACCCTGTTTCACAGCTATCGGGTCAAGTCTGTGCAAAACAGTGCGGGCGAAAAGCTGGCGTTTACACAGGAAGGGGATTATCTCACCGTTCAAAACCCAAATGGTAGGGATTGCGGTGTTCTTACCCTTTCTTATTCCGGCAGTGCAGCCAGATTTTACAGCAACGCTCAGGGTGCCGCTCTGCCCGGTTATTTCCCCTACTATCCGCACAGCGGATTTTCGCCTGTTTTTGACACGAAGCTCTATGGAGTGGAGCGATTTTTTCTTTCAAAAGAAACAAGCTTTCATATCACAGTGGATTCCCCTCGGAAAGTCTATTGCAATCTGCCCGCCGAGGGTACAAATGTGTTTGCAGGCAAAAGCAACGGTGTAACCTTGCTCAGCGGCTTTTTAAAAGAGCAGACGGCTGACGGGGTAAAGGTGGTGTACCCTTACCTGGATCAAGAATATGCCGGGGATAGCATTGCGAGCAGCTATATACCGACAGCGTTTGCGGACGGCGTTCTGGATGACAGCGTACAAACGATTCTCGTGCTTCCGCATATTAACCTTGTCACTGCATATGAGAGAACTGCGAAATTTTCGGATCATATGTCAATTTCTCAATTTCCAGGGTTGACAAGAATGTATCAAGAGCAGCGGATAAATAGTAAAAAGCTGCTGCTAGACCATGTCGTCTCCACATACCGTGAGTTTCCGGATATGTTTCAAACATTTCTGGAGTCAGAAAAAGGTTTGAGTGACCCCTTAGAGGATTCATATTATGCGGCAATTAACGACAAAATCAAACAATACGGAGCCGATTTTGTAATGAAAAAATGTGAGAGCTACGTAAAGGACGACACGGACACTCGATCAATTTCAGATTTTTTGTCTCAATTAGGGGAGGAGGAATGAAGCTATGCTGGAAGTTCGAAATTTAAGCAAAAGCTTTCGCAAAAACAAAGCGTTGGAGGATGTCTCTTTTACCTTTGAAACCGGCATTTACGGCTTGCTTGGCCCCAACGGAGCAGGTAAAACCACCCTGCTGCGTTGCTTGACCCTGCTGTATCCGCAAGCGCACAAATTTATTTATTTTAACGGCCAGCCTGTCTCCGGCGTAGAGGATTACCTCTCTCATATCGGATATTTGCCGCAGCAGTTTGGGTTGTTTAAGGAGTTGCGGGTATGGGAGATGATGGAACTGCTCGCAAATCTAAAGGGAATACCCAAAAAGGCCGCCGCACCGCAAATCAACGCGGCCATTGAGCAGGTCAACCTTGGCGAACAAATCCGCAAGCGCGTTGGGGCGTTGTCGGGCGGGATGATACGGCGCTTGGGCATTGCATCGGCCATAATGGGCGACCCAGATATTATTTTGCTTGACGAGCCGACCGCCGGACTGGATCCGGAGGAGCGGCTGCGCTTCAAGGATATGCTGCGGGCAATTTCGAAGGATAAGCTGATTCTCATTTCTACGCATATTGTGGATGATGTGGAGGCTGTCTGCACACATATCGCGGTTATGAAGGAACACGCAGTGGCAGCTTACGGAACGGCGCAGGAGCTGCAGGAGCGTGCACGGGGCAAGGTGTATCTGCTCACGGACGCACAAAAGCAAACGCTGCAACAGGGGTATCATTTAGTAAAATACACCGAAGAAGGCGGGCAAAGCAAATCCCGCATCTTAACGAGTGAGACGCTGCCCTACACCGCCGCAAACCCCAGTGTAGAGGATGGATACTTATGCGTGATAAAACAAATCTAGCCCTGGTGTGGCGTCGCCTGTATTTGATGTTTCGAAGCATCGGATGGGCTTTTTTTGTCCCGGTCATAGTTTTGAATATGTTGTTACCCATTACCCAGTGGAGTGAATATCACAAAAGCGGTCTCAGTGATGAGCTGCTGCGGCATATCCAGCAAACCACAGCCATTTTTGTGCCCTTCTTTTCCGCTTGGTGGGTTACTCTGTTTCTGCGCAACGTCATGGAAGTCAGCGGCGGTGAAATGTTGTATCTGGGCAGACAAAAACAGCTGCTGCGGGATTTGCTGCTGATTTTCGGCGTATATCTGGCGGATATATCTGCGCTGTATACGGTTTATATGCTGGCATTTCGGGAGATGCGCCTGGAATTCATTAAAATCCTATTTCCTTGTGTTTTTCTGTTCTCTCTCGTGTTTTTCCTGGGTTCGCGTACAAAATCTATATCTTTTGCACTGTTCCTTGTATTTTTTTATGTGCTGTTTGATTACTTGATTGCGCAGTCGCATCCTGTTTTTCCGCTTTATTCCACCCCGCCGAATGCGGCCTTCACAGGCCGTCTGCTAGCGCAGTATTTGCCGCTGCTTGCCCTTTCCGGCGGATTGATTTGGGTAACGCTGCGCTTTCCCCGTAAAATTTAAGAATTTTCTCCGCGCCGTCTATGCAATTCCTCCACAATTTCCTGCTTTTTCTTGCCGTATAGGTCATAACGCAGCATCGGCAAAATGGAAAGCAGATTAAAAATACCGGGAAAGGCGACATAGGCGAAATACACGGTGCTGCGCGTAAAGTCCGAAAATGCGGCTGCGCCGGGGTCATAACCCGCAACGCGGAGCATCAAAAGCCCCAGCGCGGTGCTTAAGGCAAGAGTAACCTTGGTGGTGAGGGTCATAATCGCAAAGGCGGAGCCCTCAATGCGTTTGCCGGTTTTATATTCATAGTAGTCCACACTGTCCGCAACCAGAATGGCGGGCATAACCAGCGCACCCGCAAACTGGAACCCCAGCAGAAACATGCAGGAAAACATCAAAACACGGTTTTCAGTCCCCACGAAAAAGGTGAGCAGGGAACTGAAAAAACCAAAGATACAAAGCGAAATATAACACCATTTCTCGCCCAGCTTTTTGCAAAGAAAGGGGAGCAGCAGCGTTGCGGCCAGCTGGCCGATGCCGATGAAGGTGAACAAAAACTGCAGGCCCTGGCTGCCGAACACCACGTTTGAGGTCTGCACGCTGATGCCGGTTTGTATCATCCGCCCGCTGCCCAGCAGGCCGGAAAAAGTGATGAGCTTCAGCGGGCGATTATCGCGAAAAACAAAGGCCATGTCGCGGAAAGAAAGCTTTTCCGCGCTGTAAGGCACACGCTCCTTGTTGTAACCAATCATCAGAGAAAACAGCGCCATGCCCGCAACGGAAATGATGGCCGCCGAGAGGATGTATTCTCTATAACTGATAGGCGCGTCCTGTTCGCTGAATATGTTGGAGCCGCCGGGGATAAGCAGGCAAAGCGCAGGCACAAGCACACCGGAGGCGGCAAGCCCCAAGCCCTTGAGTGTGTTTGCCACAGAAAGCAGGGCGGTGCGTTCCGTGGGGTTCGGCGTTAAGACGGAGGAAAATGCCTGCGAGGGTACATCGCCCAGCGCGATTGCAACGTTCCACAGCAAAAACACAACAAACAAATAGCTGTAAAACAAGGCACCGCGCAGCGGGACGCGCAAAAACAGAAGGATGGTTAACACCACACAGGGGGCAAGCGCATACAGCATAAAGGGTTTCAGCTTGCCCATTTTGGATTGCCTGCGGTCAATGCGGTTGCCGATTACCAAATCAAACACAGAGGAAAGCAGCTTGACGCAAAGCGTGATGACGCCCAGAACCGCAAAATCCGCCCCCATATTCCCCACAAGAAATTCCGCGTGGTAGGAATTTAAAATGCCAACCAGCAGCTGCAGCCCAAGTAAACCAACGGAATAACTTAGGATTTCAGCACGGCTTAGGTATTTTTTTGCTGTCTCCATATCCGATTTCCCACCTCTTAAAAAAGCGAGGGTGTCAATCCTTGGATGCACCCTCGCTAAAATATTATATAGGATATGTTCTATGCGATTCCGAATAGATTGCGGAACCAATCCAAGAGATCTTGAACCATTTTACGCAGCCAGTCCATCACCGGATTCATGCCACCCAGGTCTGTGAGCAGGGTGTAAGGGATTTTATTATCCTGCGCATAGGTATGAGCGGTAGAGTCTTTATAACAGGAGATGTTAAGCTCGTTACAGCCTTCAAAGACTTGCAGGCCAATGGATTCCACACTTTTCGGTATAGTAATACTGTGCAGGTTGGTGCAGTTCATGAATGCGGCGGAACCGATTTCGATAACCTTGCTCGGAATGTTCACAGTGCGCAAAGCGGAGCAACTGGCAAACGCACCCAGTTCAATCAGTTCCAAATTTGTCGGCAAAGAAACGGACTGCAGGTTTTTGCAGCCGCCGAAAGCCAAACCGCCAATTTGTTTCACAGAGTTTGCAATGGAGACGGAAGCCAGGTTTTCGCAGTACACGAAAGCGTATGCCCCGATTGATGTGATTCCGGATTGGATGACAACACGCGTTACAGCCTCGTTGTCCCAAGGGGCGGCCTTGATGATAGAGTACTCCTCCATGCTGCCGCTGCCGAGAATCGTCAGCACCCCGGTGGATGTGTTCAAACTCCATTTCGCGCTTGGGCCACAATTACCGCTGGTGGCCTGAGCGAAGGCGAAAACAGAACAAACAGAGCAGAACAGCAGACTAACAAGGAAAATAGAAAGAACACGCTTTACAGTCTTTTGCATCATTTTTCCTCCAACTTTGAATAATATACAAATATATAAGAAAGCATTTCCAATATTTGTAAATCTATTTTAGCATAGATTGGCAGGAAAAAGCAATATGCTTATCATTACATTTGGTGGGATTTCTCAGGCTTGCTGCCTCGAAGTTTCACTGGCAGTACGGCCGCATAAAGCCTGCCAGATTTTAAAAGCAAGGGGCATAGGGAACCACTGAAATATATATCGATGCTGCTATCATCTGAGCACATAATGAATTTTAAGGATTCTTCTATCAGCTTAATATTAAACCTCATGATTGCTTTACCCTGTGACGCTTCCCTTTCCAGCGCTGTTTGTTCCGTGACAATACCCATGGTGTTCATGTCCATGCATACAAGAGCATCGTTACGGGAATCCCTTTTCGCCGTTGCGGGCAGTGAAATGAATTTTCGATTATAATCCATTTTTAAACCGTCAAAAGAAACAAGAAGAACTGCCGCCTGTTCTTTTGAAAGATGGATTTTCAAGCTGTCATCACACCGGCTGCCAAAGATAGGGCTTAACTCAAACTTCGGTTTTTCTGTTTCCTCTACGTCCAGGTAGGCGTCCGTTAAATCCCATTCCGCGGTGCCGGGCG
Source organism: Oscillospiraceae bacterium (assembly GCA_031549535.1). Taxonomy (GTDB): domain Bacteria; phylum Bacillota; class Clostridia; order Oscillospirales; family Acutalibacteraceae; genus JAVBPP01. Next base: position 16,304 of record JAVBPP010000088.1, on the reverse strand, counting down.
GTAAAATCACGGCAGCTCTGCGTCCGTCACAGGCGCATTTTACCTCATTGTGTTCTTGAAAATATTGCCTTGCTTGCGTTGGGTCTGCCATCTGCCGCAACAAATATTCCGCATGTTCCATGTTATAATACCACATGGTATCAACTCCTTTTTCCGATACAATCAGTGTAAAGACAAGGCGCGGAAAGGGTTTTGGCTGGAAACCGATATTTCTGGCGTCTGATGGCGTCAGCCCATGATAGTGTTTAAATGCGGCGCTGAATGCAACCGCCGAACGATACCCGTATTTCAGGGAGAGATCTATTATTTTTTCATTTGTGTGACGAAGGTCATATGCTGCCTTTGTCAACCTCCTTTTTCTGATATATTCCGCCAGGGCCATATTGGTGATGTTTGCAAACATTCGTTGAAACATCCCTTGTGGGCTGGCAAAAATAGAGGCAATCCGGTTGTCGTCTATGTCGCCGTTAAGATTTTCTTCGATGTAGTCTAAAACCGCGTTAATCCGTCTTACCCAATCCATGCGTCTCACCTCGCCTTCCGAGCATCACTCTATCAGAAACAAAAGGGCACGGCACCATAGTAGCTGTTCAGAAAATATAGTATACAAGGTTTCAAAGGGCAAAACAATAAATGAATTGGATTTGACAGAATTGCATATTTTTGTATATAATAATAGTCGAACCAATCCGGTACAAAAATACAGCCGGAAACAAGAAAGGAACAGGTTATTATCATGGACGACCCCGACCCTCGAAACATACTCTGGCAGATACTGCTGCTCTTTGCGCTTATTGGCGTCAATGCGTTTTTTGCAATGAGTGAAATTGCAATTATTTCGCTGAACGACAATAAGGTTACGCGCATGGCGGCGGAAGGGCACAAAAAGGCGAAGCAGGTGCTGCGCCTGACGGAAAATTCCAGCAACTTTCTTTCCACCATTCAAATCGGCGTTACACTCGCGGGCTTCTTAACCTCCGCGTCCGCCTCCCAGTCCTTCTCGGAGCTGTTGGTGCATGCGCTTGGTTCCACTCCGCTGGCCAAGGTGATACCGCCGGGCGTTATCCAGGGCGTTTCCATTGTGGTGATTACCATTGTCACCTCCTACTTCTCCCTTGTTCTGGGTGAGCTCGCGCCGAAACGCATTGCCATGAACAAACCGGAGCAGGTCTCCTTCCGGGTCATCCCTGTGCTGCTTGGCCTTTCGCGGGCGCTCAAGCCCTTTGTCAAGTTGCTGTCCGTTTCCACCAACGCGGTGGTGCGCCTGTTTGGGATTGACCCCAATGCGGATTTGGAACGCGTGACGGAGGAAGAAATCCGCATGATGGTGGATGTCGGCGGTGAGCGCGGCGTCATCGAAAGTTCACAAAAAGAGATGATTGATAACATCTTTGAATTTGACGACATGGTTGCAAGCGACATCATGACCCACCGCACGGACATGGTTGCCGTTGAGGCGGATGATGACACGCTGGAGGAAATTGTCAAGCTCTCCATAGAATACGGCTATTCCCGCATTCCCGTGTTTGACGATGACCCGGATAATATCATCGGCATCGCCTATGTCAAGGATTTGCTGCCCTATGTGGGCAAGGAATTGCCAAACGGGGAATCCATCCGCCAGCATATGCGCAAGGCCTATTGTGTGCCGGACAGCAAGCCCCTGGGCGCGCTGTTCAAGGAGCTGAACGAAAACCGCGTGCAGATGGCTGTGGTTGTGGATGAATACGGCGGCACGGCGGGCATTGTTACGCTGGAGGATTTGTTGGAAGCCATTGTCGGAAATATTCAAGATGAATATGACGATGAGGAGGAGGAAGTCTCGCAAATCAATGAGACGACCTTCACCATAGACGGCGTTACGGATATTGAAGAGGTGGGCGAGCTCATCGGCGTACCCCTGCCGGAGGGGGAATATGATACCCTGGGCGGTTTTCTAATCAGCATTCTAGGTTTTTTACCCATGAATGGCGACTTGAACGAGCTGGACTATGAAAACCTGCATTTTACAATTTTAAACGTGGAGGAACGCCGCATCGGTAAGGTGAAAATTGAAATTTTACCGAAAGACGAAACGCAGGATTCCACTAAGAACGAAGCATAATACAGTGCCGCAGCAACCGGCGGGCTTGCCCGTTGCTGCGGCTTGATTTTTGGGAGGAATGCATGGGAAATCATGCGGAATATGAATCGTTAACACAAAACGCGTTGAAATTGCTGTATCTCACAACGGGGATACAAATGCTGTTTCTGCTGTTGCCGTTTCTTGCGGGTGGCTGGGCGCTGCAAACGCTCACGGCCTCCTGGGGCAGTGTTCTGGTGTTTGCAAGCGGTGCGCTGCTGTGCCTTGTGTTGTTTCTAACGCTGCCCAAGCTGCGCCATGCGCGCTACCGCTACTTGATTGCGGATGACCGGCTGGAAATTATAGAGGGCATATTTTTCATCAAAAGAACCCTGGTTCCGATTGACCGTGTTCACCAGATTGATGTGGCGCGCGGTCCGCTGGATCGGTTCTGCGGCGTGGCGAAGGTGGTTGTTACAACGGCGGGGTCGGCCGCCGCGTTCCGCTTTATTGAGCCGGAACGGGCGGAGCAAATTGCCCTGTATCTGAATGCAACAATTGAAAAAAAACTGCGTGCCGCGCGGGGGCCGGAAGGGACGGAGCAGGATGTTTGAACGGCCAACGCGCAACCATGTGAGCTTTATTGTGGAGCGCATGGGCATTACCTTTTTTCTGCTCCTCGTCTTTGGCTGGAACAGCATGGGGAGCTCCCTGCAGGCGATATTTACAAAAGAGTTTTGGTTAAATTTGTTGGACTCGGCCGAAAGCTTTGGCTTGAAGGGTGCTTATCTGAGCAGTGTTTTGTTTCTTCTTGCCCTACTTGTGCTTTTGTTGTTCTTTTTATTTTCCTGGCATAAAACGGTGTTTTATATTAAGGACGACTGTTTGGTTTATGAAAAACGTACGTTATACAAGCGCATGTCAAAACTCCCGCTACAAAATATCGCAACAGTAAATGTGGAACGCAACCTGTTTGAACGCTTTGTCGGAACCAGCAAGGTCAAGGTGGACTTGAACTCCACGCAGACAGCAAATAAAACGGATTTTGTCTTTATTTTGCATCAGGCGCTTGCGCAGGAGTTTCACGAAACCCTGCTGCTGCGCCGAGCGGCGTTGTTACAGGGGGAAGAAGCCGCATTGCCCGGCGTTGCCTCGCCACGGATGCCGGTGATTTCATATACCTTCCTGCAGGTGTTTGCGCATCGCTTGCTTTCCCTCCCCTGGGTGCAAATGGTGACCGTAGGGCTTACCGTTGGTATTCCGCTGTTTACGGCGGGGGAAACGAGCCAGCTTGGAGAAACGCTTTTTTCGCTGTTTGCGATTCTGCTGTTCGCCGTCGTTGGCTTTGTATTCAGCCTATTGAATTTGGCTGATTTTCGCTTGGAGCGGGATGAAACCAATCTCTACATCAGCTATGGCAGGCTAAAGAAGAGCAGCTACAGCTTCCGCGAAAGCCGCGTGAATGCGGTGTTTATCCGCCAGCCGGCGCTGGCTAGGCTCTTTGGTCTGTATAGTGTGGAATTGGCAGTAGTCGGTATGGGCAACGAAAAAAAAGAGACCCCGCAACTCTGCCTGCTGACGACGAAGGAGCAAATGCAGCGCGTGATGGAAAGCTGCGTCCCGGCGTTTACCCACTGCACGGGGGAAGAGAGGCTGCAGCACCGGGTGGCGTGGCTTTCACTTACGCTGCGCACCCTGCTTTTGGGAGCACTGGCCGCACCGCTTTGCCTCATTCCGCTTGCGCACGCATGGCTGCTCCCTCTTGCGGTGTTTGCGTTGTGTATCATAGGCGCGGTGCTGAGCTACCGCACAAAGACCCTGCGTTATGACAGCACCCTGCTGCAGTATACCAGCGGCATTTTTTCTAAACGGACGGGTGTGTTTCGTTACGGCAACATCCAAAGCACCCTCTTGCGCAGCAACCGCCTATACCAAAAATTTGCTGCGGGCAGGCTGCTGTTCTTTCTGCTATCCGGCCCCAAAACAAAGCTACAGCGCACAGGGCTGTTTCCCTTGGGTGACTTAGAGGAAATAGGGGAGAGGGCAGCCAAATGCTCGGATAGCTCCGGAGAATTTATTGCTTGATTAAATAGTGACAAGAGGTATATAATAGGTGGCGAACATGCGAAGAAGAGGTGTAAGTATGACAATGCGTCAATTCATTCGTCCCAAGGTTCTCGCGCCTATCCTCGCTGGGCTGGCGGTTGCCGCTCTGCTTTTCTTCCTGGGCAATGCGCAGGATGCCCCCGGGCTGAGTCTCATCGGCTTTGTTGCGGGGTTTTTGCTGATTTTGTGGGGAATCTACAATGCAGGCGTTCTGAAAAAAGAGTTCATCCTCCCCCTTTTGCTGCTCTGCTTTGGGCCTGGAGGCGTGACCCTTTCGATTGCTCTGCTGCTCGACGGCGAGTTTGGGGATGCGACATGGTTGGGATACACCGGCATTGCGCTGGGCGTCCTGCTGCTTGTGCTCGGCATCATAACGGCTAGCAAACGAAAAGGGAAGAAAGGATAAGATTTCATGAAAAAGCCGCGTGCTTACACCATGACTTTTGCAAGCGTCTACCCGATGTATCTCGAGAAAGCGGCGAAAAAGGGCAGGACGAAGGCGGAGGTAGATGAAATTATTTTTTGGCTCACCGGCTACGACAAGGATACCCTGCAGCAACAGATAGACGACGCGGTGGATATGGAAACCTTCTACACGCAGGCTCCGCGGATGAACCCGAACGCGTCGCTCATCAAAGGCGTGATTTGCGGATATCGTGTCGAGGAAATTGAGGACGAAATCATGCAAAAACTGCGCTGGCTCGATAAGCTGGTGGATGAGTTGGCAAAGGGTAAAACAATGGAGAAAATATTGAGACAATAATATAGAGATTTTCGCTATAAAAAAAGCTGCCGATTGGCAGCTTTTTGCATGTATCCACTTGCTTATTTGATTTCGACTTTCGCGCCGACTTCTTCCAGCTTTGCTTTGGCAGCTTCCGCGTCGTCCTTAGAGATTGCTTCTTTCAGGGCTTTGGGAGCGCCGTCAACAAGGGCTTTCGCTTCGGCAAGGCCGAGGCCTGTAAGCTCGCGAACAACCTTGATGACCTTAATCTTCTCAGCGCCGACCTCGGCAAGAATGACGTCAAACTCGGTCTTCTCTTCCTCAGCGGCGGCAGCGCCTGCAGCGGGGGCTGCGACTGCGACTGCAGCAGCGGCGGAAACACCGAATTCCTCTTCCACAGCGTGGACAAGCTCAGACAGTTCCAGAACGGACAGCTCTTTGATCGTTTCGATCATAGCAGCAATTTTTTCAGATGCCATAATATGATTTACCTCCATTATCTTTCTTTTGTGTAATACTTATTCTGCGGCGGGTGCGGCTTCTTCTGCGGGTGCAGCCTCGCCGCTTTTGTCTACGATTGCCTGAATCACGCGGGCAAATGCGGAAATCGGAGCGTTAAACGCGTTGCAAACCGTTGCAAGCAAAACCTCTCTTGTGGGCAGCTTGGCAAGGCTTGTTACCATTTCCAGATTGATTGCCTTCCCGTCCAGGAATCCGCTCTTCAGCTCAAAATGCTTGTGCGTATCTGCGAATTTACCCAGGATACGCGCTGCTGCGACGTGGTCGTCCTTACTCACTGCGAGTGCGGTGGTGCCGGTAAGGTCTGCATCCAGCTCCGGCAGGTTCGCCTCTTTCACCGCAAGCTTGAGCAGCTTGTTCTTGATGACGGTGTAAGAAATGTTTGCTTCACGCAGCTCCTTGCGCAGCTTGGTGTCGTCTTCCACGTTGATGCCCTTGTAGTTGACCAAAACACCTGCGCAGGAGGCGTTGAGCGTTTCAACCAATTCGCTGACAATTTGCTTTTTTTGCTCTAAAATCTTTTCACTTGGCATAGTTTCACCTCCAAAAAGTTAAGTCCATTCTAAACCGGGAAACAGAAAACCCCACCCATGAAGACCATGAGAGGGGTTGAACAATCGTACAAAACTGCACTGTTCCAAAACCGCGCAAAAACGGTTTTCTTCCCTCGGCAGGCGTGGTTTCACTTACGCAGCGTGCTGCACCTGCTGTCTTTGGTCAGAACTGTATGAAAGCATAACACATGTTGACGAACTTGTCAACAGTTTATTGGCCAACCACCTTAACCGGGTTAATCTTAACGCTCGGCCCCATGGTTGTTGCCAGCACGCAGGAGCGGATATACTGCCCCTTGGCGGCGGCGGGCTTTGCCTTAACGATGGCATCCAACAGCGTAGAAAAGTTTTCGCCCAGCTTTTCAGCGCCGAAAGAAACTTTGCCGATTGGGCAGTGAATGATGTTCGTCTTATCCAGGCGGTATTCGATTTTACCGGCCTTCGCTTCTGTAACGGCCTTGGCAATATCGGGGGTAACGGTGCCTGCCTTCGGGCTGGGCATCAAGCCGCGCGGGCCGAGCACCTTACCCAAGCGGCCGACAAGGCCCATCATGTTGGGCGCCGCAATACAAACATCAAAATCCATAAAGCCTTCGCCCTGGATTTTTGCTACCAAGTCCTCAGCGCCGACGATTTCCGCACCGGCCTCTTCTGCAGCCTTTGCATCGTCGCCCTTGGCGAATACTGCAACGCGGACACTTCTGCCTGTGCCGTTCGGCAGAACAACCGCGCCGCGCACCTGCTGGTCGGCATGGCGGGAGTCAACGCCCAGGCGGACGTGGACTTCGACGGTTTCGTCAAACTTTGCGGTTGCAGTTTTTACAGCAAGCTCCAGCGCCTCGGCCGGGTCATATAGATTGCTGCGGTCAATGAGCTTTGCGCTCTCGTTATATTTTTTTCCGTGTTTCATAAGTTTTCCTCCAAAATCATAAGGCGCAGTTGTATGCGCGCTTCGTGGTAAACGGATAATCCTCCCACGAGGTCTTAAAACTAGTCTTCAACAGTGACGCCCATGCTGCGCGCTGTGCCGGCAATCATGCTCATGGCTGTCTCAATGCTCGCCGCGTTTAAGTCGGGCATCTTCTGCTCCGCGATTTTGCGGACTTGCTCACTGCTGAGCTTTGCGACCTTGTTTTTGTTGGGAACGCCGGAACCGCTCTCAATTCCGCAAGCCTTTTTAATCAGGATGGCGGCAGGCGGTGTTTTGGTGATAAAGGAAAAGGAACGGTCTGCGTAAACCGTGATGACGACAGGGATAATCATACCGATGTCGTTTTTGGTACGCTCGTTAAAATCCTTGGTGAACGCAACGATGTTCACGCCGTGCTGACCCAGAGCGGGGCCGACGGGCGGCGCGGGGGTTGCCTTACCAGCGGGAATCTGCAGTTTAATGAGTCCGATAACTTTTTGTGCCATGATGAGCACCTCCATAAAAGATGTGGTAATTGGCGGATCGAGCGGGGCGCGTTATGCGCCGCCTGTCTCCTCCCACTGAAAACCGTTTGGGTAACCTTTTTAGCTGATTGGTTCCACCTGATCCAGCTCCAGTTCAACCAAAGTTTCTCTGCCGAACAGGGCGGAAACGGAAACCTTTACCATGTTGTTTTCCAAATCCAGCTCTTCCACCGTGCCGGAAAACCCGTCAAAAATTTCGTCAATGATATTGACGGTGTCGCCAACCTGGTAATTGACCTCAATGCTGCGCTTTTCAACGCCCAGCGCCAGAACCTCCGCCTCGGACAGGGGCATGGCCTTACTCTCCGGGCCGACAAAGCCTGTAACGCCGCGTGTGTTGCGGATTACAAACCATGCCTCGTCGCTCATCGTCGCGCGGTCGTCCTTGTCATAGGTTACGGCCACTTTTACCAGAACATAACCGGGGAAGAGCTTGCGCTCCACTTCCCGCTTTTTATCGTCCTTGATTTCTGTGACAAGCTCGGTGGGGATCTTTACCTCAAGAATCTGGTCGTCCATGCGGCGGTTTTCCACCATTTTCTCAATGTTGGTTGCGACCTTATTCTCATAGCCGGAATAGGTATGCACCACATACCATCTCGCGTCGACAGCCATAGCAGCCTCCTTGTCAGATTAGAAGAACAGGCGGAAGGCCTGCATCATTGCGGCGGGAACGGTGGTTGTGGTCTCAGCCTCGCCGCCAACATTTTCCGCCAGCTCGAACAACTCGCGGATGCCAAGGGACAGGCCGCGGTCAATCAAATAAATGATAACGCCAACGACTAAAACTGTACCCAAAACAATGCCTGTGTTTTTTAAAATACTTCTGCTGTCCGGCCAGATGATTTTTTTCATCTCACCGCGGAAGTCCTTCCAAAACCGCTTTAAACCGGCCCACATACGGGGGAACAGTTTGCCTTTGTCTTTTTTTGGCTTTTTCTGCTTTGCCTTTTTCTCGGCATCGGCAACCTTTTTGGCGGCTTTTTCGACTATGGAGTCTTCTTTTTTCGCCATAAACATGCTACTTTCCCTCCATCATTTTGTTTCTTTATGGAGAGTGTGTTTCCTGCAAAAACGGCAGTACTTATTCATCTCCAGCCGGTCCGGTGTGTTCTTTTTGTTTTTCATGGTGTTGTAGTTGCGCTGTTTGCACTCCGTGCAGGATAATGTAATTTTGACCCTCATAACGGCACCTCCATTTTTTTGGAATCGTCTGTCAGCGAAAGGCAACACGCATTTCGCCGCAATCGCCTCCCTCTGCGCTTCTGCCCCAATTTTTGCGCACAAAAAAAGAGACCTCTCACAGAGGTGAAAAAAGTTTAGCACAGAACGCCTTGACAGTCAAGCCTTTTTTTGAAATTTGTTAAGAAACCCCATTGAAATGGAAGGGAAGCAGCAAAAGTTTCTCGTTCACAATGAAATCCACGCGGCTAATCGGCTGCCCCTCGCCGGCGTTATAGGTTAAACGGCGCATGGCGGCTACGCGGCCGGTACCGTCGATGCCCAGCAATGTGCGCTCCTGCTCGTCCGGTTGGCGCAGTATCACCTGCATATCAATCCGCCCGATGTCCACATGGGGGGCGGAAAGCAGGGCGTGGGCAAACGAATCCTGCGTATTCAGCTTTTGCAGGATGGCATAGGTCTCCTCGGTAAAATAGCTTTCTTCAATGGCCATGGCGGTGTTGCCCGCTTTGCGCAGGCGTTTGATGTGGCCGAGCCGATTGCCTGCGGGCCATTGCTCCAGCAAGTCGCCGCCCGCCCGGACAATTTCATTTTGCAGCACTTCGTTCGTAACGGAAAAACCGGAACGGCGCAGGGAATAGCTCAAGGAAATCAGAGGCTCCAGCGCAAAAGAGCGCGGCGGCGGGGCAACAAAGGTGCCCACCCCGTGGCGTTTGCGGATTCTGCCCTCGTATTCCAGCTCCTGCAGCGCGGCGCGCACGGTAACGCGGCCGACGCCGAGCAAATCCATTAGCTCTTTCTCGGTCGGCAGCTTTGTATCCACGGGATATTCACCGGTTTCCATCCGGCTGAGCAAAAAATCCTTTACCTGCAAATAGAGCGGTAAACGGCTTGACTGATCCAGCATGTAATACCTCGGCACGGTTTATTTTACTTGACATAAGTATAGTATAGGGGTACACTGTTGTCAAGATATTCGGACGACCGAATCTTAAGGGGAGCAATCGTATGGCCGCAAAACTGCACAAACTGCAAAAAAAACTGCAAAAGCAATATGGAGACATTGGCTGCTGTGAAGTGGGCAGCTCTGTGCGCTTAACAGGGGAGCTGGCGGAGTGGGCGCAAATTGTCAGCGCCGGGCGCCTGGCCGCAAAATACGGTTTTAAAGGCGTGGTGAACGACATTGCGCTGCATGGCTTCACACCCCCGCCCATCCGAGCGCCGCGCCTGCGGGATGGTGCATATGAGAACGCGCGGCCCGATGTGCTCATCATCGGCGGCGGCGTTATCGGCTGTGCCATAGCGCGTGAGCTGAGCAGGCAAAAGCTGGATATTTTGCTGCTGGATAAGGAGAGCGATGTTGCCATGCACGCCTCCTCCCGCAATGACGGCATGATTCACCCGGGCATTGCTTCTCACCCTGGAACCAAACGCGGCGAGATGAATGTGCGGGGCAATGCCCTGTATACCCAGTTGTGCAAGGATTTATCCGTCCCCTTTGAGCGCTGGAGCAGCGCCATGTTGTTTGGCGACAAGCTCATTGACCTGCTTGCCAAACCCGTTATGCCGCGCAGGGCGAAAAAGATGGGCATACCCTTTGCGCATTTTAATCGGGAGCAGCTGCTGCAAATGGAGCCGCATATTATGGACGGCATCCTCGCAGGCTATGATATGCCCTCCACGGGCTATCTCTCGCCCTATAAATTGACTGTTGCCCTGGCGGAACATGCAATTGAAAACGGTGCGCGCGTTGCGTTGGATACCATCGTGCAGGGCATGACAGTGTTGGGCGGACGCATTGCTTCTGTGCAGACGAACCGCGGAGTCATTTATCCGCGCCTTGTCATCAATGCGGCGGGGGTGTTCAGCGATTTGGTCGCCGAAATGGCCGGGGATCGCTTTTTCAGCATCCACCCGCGCAAGGGGCAATGTGCGATTCTGGATAAAAGCAAGGGCCATTTGCTGCAGCGCTCGCTCGGCGTGGTAGCCATCAAACAGTATTTTTCAGACACCAAGGGCGGCGGACTCGTGCCGACGATTGACGGAAATATTCTGATTGGCCCCGATGCCTATGAGCAGCCGTATCGGGAGGATTTTTCCACCAGCCGCGAGAATCTGGACGCTGTTTTGGAGAAGCACCTGCCTACAATAAAGGGCTTGAGCCGCGCGGATGTGATTACCTACTTTGCGGGGATCCGCGCCGCGAACTATGAAGAGGAGTTTATCGTGGAGGCCTCGGAGCGGGTAAAAAATCTGGTGCACGCGGCGGCGATTCAATCCCCCGGCCTTGCCAGCGCCCCTGCGATTGCAGAGGAAATTGCAAGGCTGAGCATTGCAATATTGCAGAAAGAAACGCCGGTGGTTCCCAACGAGCGTTTTGACCCGGTGCGCAAAGCGCCGCCTGTGCTCGCCAAGCTTTCGCTGGAAGAAAAGCAGCGCCTGATTGCACGCAATCCGGATTACGGCGTGGTTGTCTGCCGCTGCGAGGGCATCAGCAAGGGCGAAATCGCGGACGCGGTCAATTCCCCGCTGCCGGCCACCTCCGTGGATGCAATTAAACGCCGGGTGCGTCCGGGTATGGGGCGCTGTCAGGGCGGCTTTTGCATGCCGCCTGTGGTGCAAATTATCTGTGAACAGCGCGGCATGAAGCTCACGGAGGTTACCAAGAGCGGGGAAGGTTCGGGACTGTTGTTTGAGGAGGCTGCGGAAGATGACGCTTCGTAATAACTATGATGTAATTGTGCTCGGCGGCGGGCCCGCGGGGCTTGCGGCGGCGCTGGAGGCGCAGGCGGGTGGCGCAGCTGTTCTGCTGATTGAACGCGAAGCCAAGCTCGGCGGCATCCTCAAGCAATGTGTGCATGAGGGCTTCGGCCTGCTGGAATTCGGCGAACGGCTCACCGGGCCGGAATATGCCCAACGCTTTATTGACCGCTTTCGCGCGGCGGAGACGGACTATATTTTAAACGCCTTTGTGACAGAGTTGGAAAAGACCGAGGACGGGTTTTCCGTTGTCACGCAGAGCGCGCAGGGTATACGGGCGTTTTATGCCAAAGCGCTGGTGTTGGCCTGCGGCTGCCGTGAGCGCAGCTCCCGCCAGGTGTTCATCCACGGCACGCGCCCGGCGGGGATTTTCACGGCGGGCACGGCGCAGTATTTCACCAACATTCTCGGCACACTGCCCACCAAGCGCTGCGTCATTCTGGGCAGCGGCGATATCGGTATGATTATGGCAAGGCGGCTCACGCTGGAGGGTGCCCAGGTGGAGGGCGTTTATGAAATCAAGGATGCGCCCGCCGGCCTTGCCCGCAATGTGGCGCAGTGCCTGAACGATTTTCACATTCCGCTCCATCTCTCCTGCACGGTGACGCGGGTGTTCGGTGAAAAGCGCGTGAGCGCGGTGGAGGTTGCGCAGGTGGATGAACAGCTGCAGCCCATCCCCGGAACGCAGCGGCAGATTCCCTGCGACGCGCTGATTCTTTCCGTCGGCCTGCTGCCGGAAAATGAAGTGGCGCAGCTGCTGGGTGTGGCGCTGGATCCGGCGACCAAGGGGCCTGTAGTGGATCAGAGCCTAATGACGAGCGTTCCCGGCGTGTTTTCCTGCGGGAACGCCCTGCATGTGAACGATCTGGTGGATTGGGTCACGAAAAGCGCCCAAACGGCCGGGCGCGGTGCGGCGGCTTGGGCAAAAGGCGGCAGAGCGAGCGGGAAAACACGGCGCATCCAATATGATGCAAAGGACTTTTTGTATGTAGTGCCCCAACAGTATGACCCACAGGCAGGGGAGCCGCTGCTGCTTTATTTTCGCAGCCGGGAGGATGTGCGCGGCAGACGCGTGACGCTTTCTGCGGGCGATGCAACGCTGGCAACAAAAAAATATATGCGCCTGCTGCCCTCCGAAATGGAGGTGTTGCAGCCCAAGCAGCAACCCGGGGCGGCGGAGGAAATTGTGCTGCATCTTGTGAATCCTTGACTTTTTTTTGCAGAAGCTCCATAATAGCGTTGCGATTCAAACAATAAGGAGCTGAAGTATGAAAGAAAATCTTTCATACAGGAAGTTTTGTGCTTTTCAGCTGGGATTGATAGCTGAAATCGCCTGCGGGCGACCGCACAAAACTTCTACCGGCTTCTGAAAGGAATGGTCATATATATGAAATTCAAGTATCTGGGCACCGGCGCCGCGGAGGGGGTTCCTGCCCTGTTTTGTGCGTGCGAGGTCTGTGAACGTTCTCGTACGGCGGGCGGGCGCAATCTGCGCACCCGCTCACAGGCAATTATTGACGATAGAATCCTGCTGGATTTTCCGCCCGATACCTATGCCCATGTGCTTATGCAGGGGCTGGATTTGCTGCCGGTGCGCAGCTGCTTGATTACGCACGGCCATGCCGACCATCTTTACGCCGTGGATTTTGAGATGCGTAAAAACGGCTTTGCCCACTTTCCGGAAGGGAATCCGCCGCTTATGACGGTGTTTGCCTCGAAAAAAAGCGGCAAGGGCATTGCGGCAGTTTTAAAAGAAAAGGCGGTGCCGAACGACAATGTGCGCCTGCAGACGGTGGAGCCGTTTGAACCGTTTGCGGTGGAACGCTACCAGGTGGTCGCCTATAAGGCGGATCATGCGAAAGACCTTGACCCGCTGTTTTATTCCGTGAGCGACGGGGAAAAGACGGTTCTGTACGCCAACGACACCGGCTACTTTCCGGAGGCGACCTGGCGTTATATGAAGAAATCCGGCCTGCGTTTTGATTTTGTTTCGCTGGATTGCACCGGTTCCCTTGTGGGCTACCGCAGCAATCATATGAGCGTTGTCACCTGCAAGGAGGTGCGCGAGCGCTTGATTAAAATTGGCTGTGCAGATGCGAACACACAGTTTTGCCTGCACCATTTTTCCCACAACGGCCTTGCAAGCTATGATGATTTGTTTCGCGAAGTGGAAAACGAGGGCTTCCTTGTTTCTTACGACGGGATGGAAATAACCCTATAAGGAGGGAAGCGCAATGGCAGAACAGGAGCTGGTATGCATCGTCTGCCCAAATGGTTGCCGCCTTTCGGTGAGCCAAAGCGCGCAGGGGATTCAAGTGGAGGGTGCGCAATGCAAAAAAGGCGTGGACTTTGCTGTGGCAGAGCTGACGGCGCCGATGCGCTCCCTTGCTTCCACGGTAAAAACCGTATTTGCGGATATGCCCCGGCTGCCGGTGAAGACACGCGATGAAATCCCGAAGGAGAAACAGCGGGAGGCCATGCGCCTGATTCGCGGAGCCTGCGTCACACAGCGTTTGAAGATGGGCGATGTCGTCCTTGCCGATGTGTTCGGAACGGATATTATCGCCACCGCCAGTATGGAATAATGGAGTAAACAATGAAATTACAAACCACTGATATTACAAAGAGCTTTGGCGAAAAAGAAGTGCTCAAGGGCATTTCGCTGCAGGCAAATTCCGGCAAGGCGTTCGGCGTTTTGGGACGCAACGGCGCGGGGAAGACAACGCTCATCCGCATCATTATGCAGGTGTTCCGCGCAGATAGCGGCCAGGTGCTCATCGACGGGCAGCCCATGAACCGTGCCAAGCTGCGCGTGGGTTATTTGCCGGAGGAGCGCGGCATGTATCCGAAAAAAACCATCCTGGATCAACTGCTGTATTTTGGTATGCTCGCGGGGATGAAGCAGGCGCAGGCAAAAAAAAGCGCCCTCGCGCTGCTGGAGCGCCTTGGCATGCAGGAATACACAAACAAAAAGTTGCTCACGCTCTCCAAGGGCAACCAGCAGAAAATCCAGTTTGCGGCAACGCTGATTGCCGACCCGGATTTAATTGTGTTAGATGAGCCGTTTTCAGGCCTTGACCCGGTGAACGCTATGCTGTTGAAGGATTTGGTGTTTGAGCTCATTTCCCGGGATAAAATCGTGTTCTTCTCCAGCCACCAGATGAATTATATCGAGGAATTCTGCAACGATATCGCCATTTTGAACGGCGGCAACATTGTGGTTTCCGGCAGTATTAAGGAAATCAAGCGCCGTGCGCCGCGCAGCCGGATAGACGTTCGCCTGGAGAACCCCGCCGCCCTGCGTGAAATGCTCACGCAAAGGGCGCTGCCCTTTGTTTTGGAAAGTACTGTAAGCGAGGATGTGCTCAGCGTGCAGCTGCAAAGCCCCGGGGATAAGGGCGCGCTGCTGCAGGAAATTACGCAGTCGGCAATGGATATCGATGCGTTTACGGTTTATGAGCCTTCCCTAAATGATATTTTTGTTGCGCACACGCGCGACGGAATTTAAGGAAGGAGAGGGATTTGACATGAACCAGTTTATCAACATTTTTCGCTTTGAATTTTTAAACACGTTGAAGGCGAAGTCTTTTATGGTGTTAACCGTTTTAATTGCGCTGCTCATTGCGGGTGGCCTGTTTTACCCCGGCATTTTGGAAGAAATCAGGGGCGAGCAGCCCGAAACCGAGCCGGAGACCTCCGATTTTGCCGATAAAACGATTGCTGTGAGCACAGCGGATCAATCACAGGGCGTTGCGGACTTTTTAGCGGCCGCGCTCCAATGCAAAACGCTTGCCGTGTCAGAAACGCAGGCACAGCTGGAGGAAAAGGTGAAGTCCGGCGCATATAACTATGCCCTGCTTTTCACCTCCCCCTTGGAATATAAGCTTATTACGCAGAATGTCAGCATGATTGATACCGCTGACCGTCAGCTGGATAGCTTGATTTTGCTGCAATACCGCAGTGAAACGCTCGCGCGCTACGGCGTATCCCCGCAGGACAGCGTCGCCCTGGCAGGCGCAGCGACAGACTATGAGGTCATCGCAACCGGAAATGATAATACCAAGAGTTTTGGTTATATCTACGCGCTGACGATGCTGCTGTATATGTCTATTATGCTCTATGGCCAGATTGTTGCCCAAAGCGTGGCTACAGAGAAATCCTCCCGTGCGATGGAGCTGCTCATCACCAGCGCCAAGCCCTCCTCGCTGATGTTCGGCAAGGTGTTCGGCGTGGGCTGCGCAGGATTGCTGCAAATGACGGTCTGGATATCCGCCGCCCTGGGTGCTTACAGCCTAAACAAGGCAAGCTGGGCGGATAACGCCACCATTTCCGGCCTGTTTGAGGGCGAAACAGAGATGCTGCTGTATACGCTGGTATTTTTCCTTTTGGGCTACTTCCTTTACGCCTTTTTATATGGGGCGCTCGGGTCCCTGGCCAGCCGCTTGGAGGATGTAAACACCTTGAGCATGCCCGTTACCCTGCTGGTGGTGTTTATGTTCATCGTGAGCCTGTTTTCCATGATATTCGGCAAAACGGAGTCACTGCTCCTGAAAGTGATGTCCTTTGTTCCCCTCACTGCGCCCATGAGTATGTTTGTGCGCATCTTAAACAACAGCGCGGCTCCTTGGGAGATCGCACTTTCCCTGCTGCTGATGGTCGGCGGCGTGGTTGCGCTTGGCTATCTGGCCGCCGGGATTTATCGCATCGGTGTGCTGCTCTACGGCAAGCCGCCCAAGCTTTCGGAGCTGCTGAAGCTGCTGAAAAAGGCGAATTGAGGGCTGTATGAAAAAATGGATAACCGCGTTGCGCGTCGTCTCCATCCTGGTGTTTGCCGGAATGATAGTGCTGGGTGTGCTGCGTTTTCGCGGTATGCGGGTGGAGGACGTGCTCGCCTGGGCTCCGCAGAATCTGCTGCTGGCGGCGAGCTTTCTGCTGCTGCTCT
>JAVBPP010000042.1:0-53208 GCA_031549535.1 Oscillospiraceae bacterium | reverse complement strand
GACCCTGCCGGAGGGCGGGCAGCTGTTCATCAATCAAAAAGAAACAAGCTTTGTAAGGCTTGACGATTTTGGAGGATAATACAAAAATGAATCAAAACGAACTGTTTGAGGCTCTGCGCCTGCTTGTGAAGGAAAAGAATATCCCGATGGACGCCTTGTGTGAGGGCATCCAGCGCGCCATTGTTACCGCGCTGAAGCGGGACTATAATAATAAGGATATTGTATTCTGCACCATTGACCCGGAGAAGAAGGAGATGCGCGTTTTCCTGCGTAAAAACGTGGTTTCTGAAATTTATGACGCCGACACCGACCTGTTGCCGGAGCAGGCGGAAAAATACAAGCCCAACGCCCTGCCGGGCGATATTATTGAGATAGAGCTGGAAACCAGCGAGGTTTCGCGCATTGCGGCGGATAAGGGCAAGCACGTGTTGCGCCAAGGCATCCGCGAGGCGGAGCACGGCCAGATTCGCGATGAATTCCAGAGCAAAAACCAGGACATCGTCACCGCCAAGGTGCAGCGCATTGACCCGGAAACCGGAGATGCAACCGTGGAAATCGGCCGGCTGGAAGAGATTTTGCCCAAGGGCGAGCAGCTGCCGGAGGAGACTTTCCGTGAGGGCGACTTGATTAAGGTCTATATTGTGGATATCAAGGATACCAACCGCAAAATGCCCAAGGCCACCATTTCCCGCACCCATCCGGGCCTGGTGCGCAGGCTCTTTGAGGCGGAGGTGCCGGAGATTTTTGACGGCACGGTGGAAATTAAATCCGTCTCCCGCGAGGCCGGTTCCCGCACAAAGGTGGCCGTTTACTCCGCGGACGAAAACGTCGACCCCATCGGTGCCTGCATCGGCCCGCGCGGCGCGCGCGTGGGTAAGATTGTGGATATGCTCAGCGGCGAAAAAATTGATATCGTGCATTACAGCGATGTGCCGGAGGAATATGTTGCCGCCGCACTTGCCCCTGCGGAGGTTATTTCCGTTGAGGTGGATCCACAGGTGGAACGGGCCTGCCGCGTGATTGTGCCGGATAATCAGCTTTCGCTTGCCATTGGCAACAAGGGGCAGAACGCCCGCCTGTCCGCCCGCCTAACCGGGTGGAAAATTGACATCAAGCCCGAGAGCGGCCAAACGGACGCGCCGGTCATCAATTACGACGAAGTATAAAGGACTGCATGCTTATGCCGGAGAGGAAAGTGCCCCTGCGCAAATGCACAGGCTGCGGGGAAATGAAGCCCAAAAAGGAACTGGTGCGCGTGGTGCGCTCGAAGGAGGGGGAGGTTTCCCTCGACCTGACGGGGCGCAAGCCCGGGCGCGGCGCCTATGTGTGCCGCAGCCTTGCCTGCCTGAAAAACGCACGCAAGGCCAAGCGCTTTGAACACGCCTTTTCCTGCGCAATCCCCCCGGAGGTTTATAACAGTATGGAACAGGAGCTCGAGGCGGATGGTGGATAACAGGCTGTACTCCCTGTTGGGGCTGTGCCGCAAGGCACGCAAGGCCTCCTTTGGTCACGACGCCGCGCTGAGTGCGGTTTTGAACCGAACGGCCTGCCTGGTGCTGCTCAGTGCGGATGCCTCCGAACGGCTGGAGCAGGAATTTCGCCGGATCAAGCCCGAGCGCGGCAAGGAAATTCCCGTCATACGCACACAGATTACCATGCAGGATTTTGCAAAGGCAACCGGCCTGAAGTCCGCCGTTGTTTCCGTCAACGAAAGCGGCTTCGCCGAAACGATACAGAAGTTATTAAACAGCAGCGTGGAGGAAAATATATGATAAATAAATACAGGGTTCATGAAGTCGCGAAGGACTTTGATATGAAGAGCAACGCGGTAATTGACCTGCTTGCAAAATATTATGATGACCAGAAAAAGCACATGACGGCGCTGGAAGAGGATGAGCTGGACATCATTTTTGAGACCTTCACGCTGGAGCATCAGGTGGAGAGCTTTGAGCCGTATTTTGCAACCGCGGGCGACCCCAAGCCGGAACGCAAGGCAGCGCCGGAAACAGCGGCCGCCGCGGCCGAGCCTGTGGCCGAGCCCGCACCGCAGCAGGAGCCCCAGACCGCAGCCGCGCAGCCTGCCGCCGAGCGGCCTGCCGCCGAGCGGCCCGCAAAGCAGGAGCCGCAGGTGAAAAAGCAGCCCGAAAAGCAGGGTCAGCCGCAGCCGGCGCAGAAGAAGCCGCGCCAGGAGACGGTGCGCTCCTTCCAGCAGCTGAAGCCCGAGGTGCAGAGCAACAAGCCCGTCACCCCGCCCGCCCAACAGGCGAAGAAAAAGAAGGAAAACAACGCTCCCATGCAGGCTCGCACCAAGGGCGAGGCACGCACGGTGGATACCCGCTCCGGCCATGTGGAGCTGGAAAAATACAACGAGCGCTATGAAAACATCTCTCCGGTGGGCAACACCCGCCAGAGCGACCAAACGGTGAATAAACAAAAACTCAAGCAAAAATCCCAGCAATACCGCAAGCAGGGCATGCGCTCCTCCCGCCGCGAGACGGAGTCCGAGCGCTTGAAGCGTATCGCCGCCGAGCGCGCGAAAAAGCCGCAGATGCAGCTGAAACTACCGGAGGAAATCATGGTCGGCGATTTAGCCGCCATGCTGAAAATGACGGCGGCAGAGGTCATTAAAAAGCTGTTCGCCATGGGCGTTATGGCCTCCGTGAATGAGATGCTGGACTATGACACAGCCGCCATCGTTGCAACGGAACTGGGCGCAAAGGTGGAAAAAGAGGTTGTCATCACCATTGAGGACCGCATCATAGACGACAGTGTGGATACGGAAGAAACCCTGGCAAAGCGCGACCCGGTTGTGGTTGTTATGGGTCACGTTGACCACGGTAAAACCTCCCTGCTGGACGCCATTCGCAACACCTCCGTAACCGAAACCGAGGCAGGCGGCATCACGCAGCACATCGGTGCTTACCGCGTGAATTTAAACGGCCAATACCTCACCTTTTTAGATACCCCCGGCCACGCCGCATTCACCTCCATGCGCGCGCGCGGCGCGATGGCGACGGATATTGCCATTTTGGTTGTGGCGGCGGACGACGGCATCATGCCGCAGACCATTGAAGCCATCAACCACGCCAAGGCGGCGGGTGTGCAAATTATTGTGGCCATCAATAAAATGGATAAACCCGGCGTCACCACGGATAAAATCATGCAGCAGCTCACAGAATATGAACTGGTGCCCGAGGAATGGGGCGGTCAGACGATTTGTGTGCCTGTTTCCGCCGTGAAGCGCACGAACATTGATAAGCTGCTCGAGGCTGTTTTGCTCGAGGCGGAAATGCGTGAGCTGAAAGCAAACCCGAACCGCGCGGCAAAGGGCATCGTCATTGAAGCGCGGCTGGATAAAGGGCGCGGTTCCGTTGCAACCCTGCTGGTGCAGAACGGTACGCTGCGCACGGGCGACATTGTGGTTGCGGGCATGGCCGTGGGTCGTGTGCGTGTGATGATGGACGACAAGGGCAACAAGGTGGATGAAGCCGGCCCTTCCGTTCCCGTTGAAATCACAGGCCTTGCCGAAGCGCCGAACGCCGGCGACGCGTTTGACGCCGTAAACGACGAGCGCCTCGCGCGTGAGCTGGTGGAACAGCGCAAGCAGGAGCAAAAGGACGCGCAGTTTAAAGAATATCAAAAGGTCACGCTGGATAACCTGTTCTCCTCCCTGCAGGAGGGCGAGCTGAAGGATTTGAACATCATCGTCAAGGCGGACGTGCAAGGCTCCGCCGAGGCCGTGAAGCAGAATTTAGAAAAGCTTTCCAACGAGGAAGTGCGCGTGAAAATTATCCACAGCGGTGTGGGCGCAATCAACGAGTCCGACGTTATGCTGGCGGATGTTTCCAACGCCATTGTGGTGGGCTTTAACGTGCGGCCGGACCCTGTTGCGGCGGCGAATGCGGACCGTGACGGCGTGGAGCTGCGCATGTACCGCGTGATTTATGACTGCATTGAAGAAATTCAGTCCGCCATCAAGGGCATGCTCGCGCCGAAATTCCGCGAGGCACAGCTCGGCCGTGTGGAGGTACGTCAGATTGTTAAAATTTCCTCCCTGGGCAATGTGGCAGGCTGCCATGTGCTCTCCGGCAAGGTAACACGCAATTCGAAAATCCGCGTGGTGCGCGACGGCATTGTGCTTGCAGAGGATGAAATCGCCTCCCTGCGCCGCTTTAAGGACGATGTGAAGGAAGTGCTCACGGGCTTTGACTGCGGCATCGGCCTGGAGAAATTCAATGATATTAAGGAAGGCGACATTTTTGAAGCCTTTATCATCGAGGAGTATAGAGATTAATGTCAGGTCATCGTGTGAGCCGGGTCTCAGAGGACATTAAGCGGGAGCTGGTCTCCCTGCTGCGTGAGCTGAAGGATCCGCGCGTTATGGGCAAAATGCTGACAGTGGTGCGCGTGGAGGTCAGCTCGGACGCCTCGTTTGCCAAGGTGTATGTCAGTGCGCTGGAGGGGCTGGACACGGCGAAAACCGCCGTGCAGGGCTTAAAGAGCGCAACGGGCTTTCTGCGCCGTGAAATCGGCAGCCGCCTGCATTTGCGCAAGGCGCCGGAGCTGCAGTTTGTTGCGGATGACTCCACGGAATATGCCCTTGACATCGCCAGGAAACTGGAAGCAATGAAGGAACATTGGGATGAGGATTGACAGAGCCCTTGCGGCAAAGCGCCTTTGCGAGGCGGACGATATTTTACTGTTGACCCACGCAAACCCGGACGGCGACACGCTCGGCAGTGCATTTGCGCTTGCGCACGCACTGTATGCCATGGGGAAGCGGGTAAATTTGTGTTGCCCCGACAGTTTTAACGGCAACTATGACTTTATGCGCCAGGGCTTGACCTTCGCGGAGTTTACAGCCGGGCTGACTGTGACGGTAGATATCGCGGCGGAAAAATTGCTGGGCAATTTGGAAGGCGAATATGCGGGTAAGATTGATTTGTGCATCGATCACCACGGCTCCAACACAGATTACGCCAAAGAGAGTTATGTGGAGGCGGATGCTGCCGCAGCCGCCGAAGTGGTGTACCGCTTGCTGGTGTGCATGGGCTCGCCGATAACGCCCGCGATTGCGGATTGCCTGTATGTTGGCATTGCCACGGACACGGGCTGTTTTCGCTTTGCCAGCACAACGGCGCATTCCCACGCCATCGCGGCGGCGCTCATTGAAGCCGGCGCGCGGATTGAGGAATTGAACCGCGTGTTTTTTGAAACAAAGACCCCCGCCTGTGTTAAGCTGGAAAGCCTTGCGCTGGAAAGCCTGGAACTGCATTTCGGCGGCCTGTGCGCAACCATGTTTTTAACCCAGGCCATGCTGCGGGAGAGCGCTTGCCTGGACGCGGATACAGACAGTATCTCCGGCATTCCGCGCCAGATTGCGGGTGTGCTGATTGGCATTACCTTTAAGGAGCAGCCGGACGGCGGCTATCGTATCTCCATCCGCACCCACCAGCCCATTGATGCCTCGGAAATCGGCAGGTGCTTCGGCGGCGGCGGTCATCCCCGCGCGGCGGGCTGCGCAATCAACGAAGCGCGGGAGAGCTGCCTTACAGCCCTGCTGCAGGCGGCGCAGGCAACGCTGAAGCAGGCACAACTGCTATGAACGGAATGTTATGTTTTGATAAGCCGGAGGGCATCAGCTCATTTGCCGCGGTCGGCATTGTGCGGCGGCTGACAGGTGAAAAAAAATGCGGACATACGGGGACGCTGGACCCCATGGCAACGGGTGTGCTGCCGGTTTTACTGGGGGCTGCAACCCGTTTTTCTGATTTTCTGCCCTCGCACGACAAGGCCTACCGCGCAACGCTGCAGCTTGGGCAAACCAGCGACACCCTCGACCGCACCGGAACCATTCTGACAAACAGCCCGGTCACGGCAACCCCTGCGGATTTTGAACGGGTTTTGGCGGAGTTTGTGGGCGAAATTACCCAGCTGCCACCCATGTACAGCGCCGTTTCGGTAAACGGACAGCGCCTTTACAGCCTGGCCAGGCAAGGCATTGAGGTGGAGCGGGAGGCG
This sequence comes from Oscillospiraceae bacterium, assembly GCA_031549535.1. GTDB lineage: Bacteria > Bacillota > Clostridia > Oscillospirales > Acutalibacteraceae > JAVBPP01. The sequence goes on along the minus strand of JAVBPP010000042.1, from coordinate 47,187 downwards.
CGCCGCGTCACGATTTACGCCGCAAGCCTTATGGACTGCGACGCGGGCACCCACAGCTACACCGTGGATGTCTCCTGCTCCGCAGGCACCTACATCCGCACCCTGGCGGATGATATCGGCAAAAAGCTGGGCTGCGGCGCGCTGTTAACCGCGCTGGAACGCACGGCGGCAAACGGCTTCACCAAAGAGCAAGCCCGCTGCACCCTACAGCTGGAGCAGGCAAAAGAAGGCGGGCGGCTCCAAGAGGAAATCCGCCCGATTGACAGCGTATTGCAAGCCTACCCCGCGCTCACCGTCTCCCCGGCGCAGGCCATGCGCTTTTTCAACGGCGGCGCATTGGACCTTGCGCGCCTGCCGCAAATCGGCAGCAGCGCGGCAGGCCTTTACCGTGTCTACCACCCGCAAGGCAATTTCCTGGGGCTAGGAGAAATCCGCAAGGAGGAATTAGCCGTGGCACGGGTGTATACAGGGGCGTTTACGGGCGCAGAAATTTAGGAAAAGATCATTGCCTGCGTATTCCATACCAATACTTATCTCATACCAATCACCTTTTAGAATACTTGCAAAATTCGGTAACGAGCGTTTCGTGTATGATTTTTGCAGGAAGCATTCTTGAAGGTGATTGGTATTATTCAATAGCGACTAACAGTCCGCAGATTCGAAGCCGGTCTTTGTCTATATTATTCCAACCATAAGCATTTAAATGACCCTGGCGGAATACAACAGTAGCCTCATCTATTGCAAGCAGCTCAGACATTTTATTTTTAATAGGGCAATCTGTCATATCAACATCATGTGAAAAATGCAGCAAATGTGCAAATACTTCGCTTAGCTTATTAGGCTCATCGATATATTTTTTAGACGCTCCGCTATCTCCTTTAATTGCTGCTGTGGGGAGATATTATTCCTGCACCAACCAGTAGTAAAAATTTTGCATAATAGCAGAACGATATAACATGCCGCGTGCTGCTATTTTCAGATATGCGCCCCCGTCCCGGTCAACATATACTGTTTGTGCACCGGAATGTCCACTGCTTTCATAGACAGCGGCATTCCCTATCCATTCAACGATTTCATCCGGTAATGACAATGTATTCATTTCAATGCATTCTTTTTCATCCATATTTATCCATCCACTCATAGAAATACTATTCCAATACATCCACCAATCGACTCATGATAGTAACTATCGTAACAATCAGCATTACTCCCGTTAATAGGAACGGAGTTCGGTCTATCATTTTCACATTATTCTCGACGAAACTCTTTCTTTTATTATATATAACCATACGCGGAACTGATACAGCGAGTAAGAAAACAAGGATAAGGACATACAACGTGATCATAATACCTTTGCTTAAATTGGCTTGCGCTAGAAAGTGCCCTGCAATTACAGCAGATAAGCCGGTTATAATATCCAGCGCGAAAGAAACAATGTTCGCTACAACCTTGTTCTGCATCTCTTGTTTCCCCTTCCTCTTATCTACCTCATTCGGCGATTGCGAAAGTCCTGACGCGCATTCGCCCTACATATCGTAGGTGTTCCTCCTGATATAGGTATATATTGTAGGGGCGGCCATTGGCCGTCCGCCGTTGCATACGTTTCGCAATCTCTTTTCATTGGCGGACTAATAACGCGTCAACCCCGTCAAATGATCAATCACTTCAGAAAAATGCTCTATCCGGGCGCACAGCTGCTCGGAATCCATACTGAATCCCGGGCGGCGGCAGCTGACCTGTATCGGGATTCCTTTTTTTTGCAAAAAATACTTTGCGGAAAGCGGATACTGCTCCACCGCGCGGGAAAAAATGCTCAAATAGCGCCCGATGAGCTTGGCTGTTTCCGGCCGGGTCTGATAATTTTCACAGACCCAGGCAAACAGCTGCGGGCAAAAGTTGGAAAAGTTGCCGGAATAACCGTGTGCGCCGATTAGAAGCGTGTCATAGAAAAATGTGCCGTTAGCGTTGAATATTTTAAAGGGGGAGCCGCGCGTCAATTCCACTTTGCGGCGCACACCTTCTATGGTGCAGCTGGTGTCTTTCACAAAACCGAAACGCCCAGAGGCGGCGCACCAGCTGACCCAGTCATCCGGCAGCAGTTTATAGGCTCCCTCATAGGGCTGCTCATAAAAGCCGAGCATACTATCCGGCAGGCCGTCTGTTAAGCGCTTGAGGTTTTCAAAGGCCTGCGGCTGCGAAAGTTCATGGCCGGGTTTGCCCGTGGCGTGCAGGCGGTGTTTGATGAGCACCAGGCCGTCCACCCCTGTCTGCGCAAGCGCACGCAGCTCCGCCAGCTGTTCCGCCTGTGTTACAGAAACATGTCCGGAGCAAAGGATTTTCATGTTCCCTTTGTGGGCGGCGAAAAACTCTGCCATTGTAACGCGCTCCTCCAGGGTGAGAAACTCCATTTCGCTCGTGGCGCACAGGGCGAACAACCCGGCCGAGCCGTTTTCGCGGTACCACTCTATCAGCGCAGCCAGGGCACCGTAATCAATTTTGTTATCCTTGGTAAAGGGCGTGAGTGTGAGCGAATATAAACCGTTTGGCAAAGCTTCCATGAAAAATCCATCCCTCATCGTTTAAATTTGCGAATCCCGGGCTGCGCAAGCAAGGCTTCAGCCTCTTCCTTCGAAATTTCCCCTGTATTGCAGCGGGCCATAATCTGCACCGCCTTATCCGAAAGACGGTAGCGCGAGAGGAGAAACAGCGAAATCAGCTGGCCGAGAACTGGAATCAGCGCATAGGTAATCCATAAACCCTGCAAAGCCGCGGGGCTCTGCGCAAAGCCCGCCTGTGTCAGCGCCTCCAGCTTTTCAAAGCTGTCCGCCTCCACGGCCTTCCAGCCGAAATAACCCAAAACAAAAACACCCAGGGAGCCGGAGATGGAGGAGGTCATTTTCGCAGAAAAGGTTTGAATGGCGAAGGTAATGCCGCGCGCGTCCGTCCCGCTGACATAGCGCCCGTATTCGGCGCAGTCCGGCGTAAACATAAACAAGAGAATGCTGCCGATGCAAAGCGGAACGGAGCGGAGCACCGAAAGCACAAGGAAGGCTGTCGGGTTGCGGTAGCCCACAAAAAAGATGATAAACCCAAGCAGGACGTTGGCAATAATAGAACCGTACAGCAGCTTAAATTTATCTGCCCGCTTAATCCAATGCGGCATAATCAGCGCCATAACCAGGGTGGGGATTGCGGAAAGCAGCCCCAAAACTATGTTAAACAGCTCGTTGCCGAAGAGGTAGTAAGAGGTGAACAGCCCCAGCGCGGTATGCGTGCCCAAGGATCCGCTGAGGATGAACGAGCCGTAATACAGCAGCAGGTAGCGGTTGGAAAACAGGTAGCGCACCATCTCTCGCAGAGAGAATTCCTGCTCCCGGTCCGCCTTTGTATAATTGCGCTCCCTGCCGCGCAGGCAAATGGGCAGCATCGTCACAAGGCTCACGCAGGCAATGATAACGGCAACCCAGCTAAAGCTCAGGCCAACCTTCTGGCTGACCAAATAATTCCCCAAAAAGACGGCGACCGCTCCGCCCACGCCGCCGTAAATCGTGGAGTAGGCCTGGATGCTCGAGCGCTCGCGCAGATTGTTTGTCATGGTGGTTATCATGCCGTAAATGGGGATATCACACAGGGTGTAGGCAACATCCCACAGCAGGTAGGCCACCGCAAACCACAGCAGCTTGTAATTTTCCGCCGAGGCAAGCCCGTGAAAGGACGGGATGGCGTAGAGCGCCACGGTGAACAGCGGAATAAACGGCAAGGAGATGCGCAGCCAGGGCAAAAACTTGTTGTTCCGTTTGAATTTCACCTTGTCAAACAGTGCGCCGGAGAGCGCATCGTTCACCGCGTCCCAAACCTTGACAGCCAGCATGACGGAGGCGCTTTTTACCGGGGAAATGCCGCACATCAGCAGATAGGTGACAAGATAAGTTGTCACCAAGGAATAAATCGTGTTCTGCCCCAACAAATACAGGCCGTAATCCCGGCGCTCCCGGCGCAGGGTCATCCAGCCCTCGGGCGGTGGCTTGCGTTTCATGTCATCCATCCTTTCTGCTCTTTTTTGAAAGTGTAGCACTTAGCCGCCGGAAATGCAATGGCCGCTTGCTTTTTGGCTGCATGGTTTTATAAAACAAAAAATACCGCTTGATTTTTCTGTGATTTATGCTAGAATAAAAACAGTTTATTGGATTGGAGGAAAGTGAAATGGCTTATCGCATTACTGAGGAATGCATTGCCTGCGGCGCTTGTGAAGCGGAATGCCCGGTAGAGGCAATCTCAGAGGGGGATGGCATTTTCGTCATCAACCCCGATACCTGCACCGAATGCGGCGCATGCGCCGATGTGTGCCCCACCGATGCACCCCAACAGGCATAAGGTTATTACGCGAGGATAAACAGATACCGGGCACATGCTCCGGTATCTGTTTTTTTGCGGCAAATTGTGCTATAATGCGAAGGATTATGAGAGAGGGAGGGGGATGCAATGAGCGCGATGCGCGAAGAAACGCTCGGCGGCGGTATTACGGCCTTTGTCAGCGATGCGCATAGCTTTGGCACGGACGCCATTCTGCTTGCCGATTTTGCCTCCCCCAAGGCGAACAGCCGTGTATGTGACCTTGGCTCCGGCTGCGGCGTTATTCCCCTGCTCTGGTGCCGCGCCGCACAGCCGCCCCAAATTACGGCCGTGGAGCTGCAGGCGCAGGCCTGTGACCTACTGCGACAGGCCGTGGAGCGGAACCGCTTACACGAAACGTTGCGCGTGCTCCATGCCGATTTGCGCAAGCTGGAGGGGCTCCTCCCGTTTGGCGGCTTTGATTTGGTGACGATGAATCCGCCCTATCAACAGGCGGGCACCGGCATCCCCAGCCGGGCGCAAAGTGCGTTGCTCGCCCGCCACGACAGCTCCTGCAGCTTTGCGGATGCCTGCGGTGCCGCACGGCAGCTGTTGCGCTTTTCGGGCCGCCTTGCGATGTGCTGCCGCCCGGAGCGCCTGGTTACCCTTCTGCTGGCCATGCATGAGGCAGGGATTGAGCCGAAGCGCCTGCGGCTGGTCGCCAAGCGCAGCGATTGCGCCCCTTGGCTGGCGCTGGTGGAGGGGCGGCGCGGCGGAAAACCCGGCTTACAGACACAGGCACTGCTCTGCCTTTATGAGCCGGACGGCAGGCCGAGCGCGGAACATGAAAGAATTTATGAGCTTTATGCAAAGGAGGCGGCGGCTTGGCAGGCAGACTGTATGTAGTGGGTACGCCCATCGGCAATCTGGGGGACTTTTCCCCGCGTGCGCGGGAGATGCTGGAGCGCTGCGATTTTATCGCTGCCGAGGATACCAGGGTTACGGCAAAGCTGTTGCACTATTATGATATTAAAAAATCCCTGCTGAGCTACCACGAGCACAACGAGCGCGAGAGCGGCGAGCGCATTGTTGCGCGCCTGTTGCAGGGGGAATGCTGCTGCCTGGTGACGGATGCCGGTATGCCCGCCATATCAGACCCCGGCGAGCGGCTGGTTTGCGCCTGCCACGAGGCCGGCGTCCCGGTGGAATCCGTTCCGGGTCCTGTGGCCTTTGCCACGGCGCTGGCAGTTTCCGGCATGCCGAGCAAGCGCTTTTGTTTTGAGGGCTTTTTAAGCACAGCCAAATCCGCCCGGCGGGAGCATTTGGCGCTTCTGCAGGGTGAAATGCGCACCATGCTGTTTTATGAGGCCCCGCATAAGCTCGCCGCCACGCTGCGCGATTTGCACACAGCCTTGGGGAACCGCGAAATTGCTATTGTGCGGGAGTTGACCAAACTGCACGAGGAGGTCATACGCACCACGCTGGAGCAGGCCGCCGCGCGTTTTTCGCAGGAGGCACCGCGCGGCGAAATTGTGCTGATTGTCTCCGGAGCCGCGGCACAAAAAGAACAGGGGCTGACCCTTGCGCAGGCAGCCGCGCTCGCGCAGGAGCATATAGACGCGGGGATGAGCCCCACGCAGGCCGCGAAGGAGGCCGCCAAACACAGCGGCCGCAACAAGCGGGAGATTTATGAGGCGGTGCTGCAAGGTGCCGCGCAGGAGGATGCGACATGATAGATTATCTGCTACACTATTGGTATTTTACCCTTGCCCTGCTGGCGCTGCTGGTGTTCACCGGCTTTGTCTGGCGCAAGGCCTTGCGTGCCGCCAAGCGTGGCCGCGCGGCGCGCAACGAGCTGTTCGAAAAGATGAAATACCAAAACGAGGCTCGCCGCTGGTTCCGCGCCCTGCAGGAGGAGGATTTGGCGGCGGCGGAGAACCAAAGGCTATTTGACGGCGCGGCTCTCGCCGTGCAGGAGGATTTGGAGCGCAGCGGCCATATGGACAGCGCCTTTCAGGATTTGCCGCAGGCGCAGCAATGGGTCTATGCCCTGTATTACCTCATGGAGGATGCGGCAACGAGCTTGAGCCACTTTTTCAAACAGAACGGCAAACCGCTCACCCCAAGCGCAAAAGAAGCGGTTCGTGCGGTTCTGGGGGAAGAGGCCGCGGCGATTTTTAACCCTATGTATCAAGCATTTGATGAAGAGGATGAGGAGGCCTCCCTCATCACGGCGCAGCTGCACGAGGGGGACGATGCCTTTGCTGCGTATCTTGCCCAAACAGATACCGCCGCGCTGACCGCGCAGTATATTCGGGAGAATTTTAATCAGTTCGGCCGCGCGATATAGAGAAGCGGCCGCATCTTTCGCGTTTCCCTGGAAAAATTAATAGGAAAGCTCTAAAAAGCTATGTTGAGCAAATTTTGCGGCGTGAGAACGCCAGCCTTTTCGCGGTTTTACGTCGCAAAATTTTATGCGAAACTTGATTTTTAGAGATTTCCTGTATGTATACAAGCACAGCGATGTTGTCCGCTGAATAGTATTGAATTGTATCAATTTGAGGGGGGAGCGTTTTGGAAACAAAACAGGAGAGATATTTTTTGGGTTCCGGCTCTTACGGGGGCTTTCATTCCTTTTTTCACGAGCTTTACGCGCCGCAGGAGGGCTGGTATGCCTACCTGCTCAAGGGCGGGCCCGGGACGGGAAAAAACTCGTTGCTGCAGCGAATTGCGGCGATGTTAGAAGAAAAGGGCTTGCAAACGCAGTATATCAGCTGCTCCGCCGACCCCGGCTCGCTGGATGCGGTACTGTTCCCACAGTTGCGCGCCTGTGTTGTGGATGCCACCGCGCCCCACATCATGGAGCCGCAATACCCGGGTGTTGCGGACGAAATTATTAATTTGGGTGCGTATTGGGACGCAAAACAGTTGCGCGAGCAGCGGGAAGCCGTTTTCGCGCTGACCGAACAAAACCGCGCCTGCCACAAGCGCAGCCAGCGTTTTATTACCTCCGCAGCAACCTTCAAGGCCGATGTCCGCCGCCTGGCGCAGCCGAGCGTTGATACAGAAAAGCTGGAGCGCTATGCCCACCGGATTGCGGCGAAGGAGTTCCCCGCGCCAAACGGCAAAGTCGGGGCGCAAACCCATCGCTTTTTCAGCGCCATCACGCCCCTGGGCGTTTTTACCCATTACGAGACCATGGAAAAACTCTGTGAGAAAATCTATGTTTTAGAGGACTCGCTGGGCGCGGTCAGCGCGCAGCTACTCCCTGTGCTGCGTGCGCTTGCGCTGGGGAACGGGCTGGACGTCATTTCCTGCCCCTGCCCGCTCGCGCCGAAGGAGGGCCCGGAGCATTTGCTGATTCCGCAGCTTTCGCTGGGCTTTTTTACCGCAAACAGCTATCATCCCCACGACTTTGCCCATGCCAAAACCGTGCGCGCCCTGCGCTTTCGCGATGGAGCGGTGCTGCAGGACGCGGAAATACGCATTGGCTTCACCCGCAAGGCACAGAAGGAACTGCTGGAGGAGGCGGTGGATGCCCTGGCGCAGGCAAAGCAGGTGCACGACGAGCTGGAGGCAATCTACAGCACAGCCATGGACTTCAGCGGCATGGAAGAGCTGGCGGAAAAAATTGCACAGGAGATTTGGGAGCGGGATATGGTGTAATATTACGCGATGCGCTACAACCTTTGCGTCATTGCGGCTTGCACGGCAGGGTCGTATACTAAAGACGCAAAGGAGGCTATTAACATGTACATTGATTTAGGAAAACGCATCAAGGCATTTCGCTTGAAGGAGGGCATGACACAGGAGCAGCTGGCCGGGGCGCTCCACCTTTCCGCCCAGTCCGTTTCCAAGTGGGAAAACGGGGTGACCTTGCCGGATATTCAGCTGCTGCCGAAGCTCTCTGTGCTGTTTGGGGTGAGCATTGACGAGCTGTTTTCGCTGACAGATCAAAGCCGCTTTGAACGCATCGACCACATGCTGCAGCGGGAGGATGATCCCCCGGCGGCGAATTATGAGGCGGCGGAGGACTTTCTGAACGAAAAGATTCGGACGGAACAAGAAACGGATCGCGCGTGGACGACATTGGCCTTTCTGCACAATCACCGCGCCGCCGGATTTCGCCGCAAGGCTGCGCACGCGGCCAAACGAGCCATTGCGCTAACCCCCAGCAAACGGGAAAACCACGGCCTGCTGTGTGAAGCCTTCGGCGGCGTGGTGTGGGATTGGTGCCTGACAAATCACCATGAACAAATTGCCTATTATCAGGACTTTGTCGCCAAAAACCCGGATTACCACCGGGGTTATCTTTGGCTGTTGGAAAACCTGTTGGCCGACTATCGTTTGGAGGAGGCAAGGCAGACCGCCGAGGCGATGCAACGAGCGGAGGAAAGCTGTTTCTACCTGCTGTATCTGGGGCGTATCGCCGCCGCCGAGGGGGATATGGCGCTTGCGCAGCAGCATTGGGAGGAGATGACGGCGCAGTACGCCGGCGATTGCTGCGCCTGGAGTTTGCGGGCAGATGCCTGCGCACGTCTGGGTCTATATGAGCAGGCCGTGGAGCTTTACGGCAAAGCCATCGCGCTGCAGAGCCGGCCGCGCCTCATAGACGACCGGCTGAGCCTCGCGCACATAGCGGAAATTACAGGGGATTGGAACAAGGCCGCCGCCTGTTACACAGATATTCTCGATATTCTTAAAACCGACTGGGATTGCAGCGAGGGCGATGCCGTCGGCCGATATGAACAAAAAATTGCCGCATGCCGGGCAAGAATGAAATAAACAAAACACAAAACAGCGTATCAATTCCAAGAATTGATACGCTGTTTCGATTATGCTTTTCTCATTCGCTGGTGTAAGGCATCAACGCAACCTGTCTTGCGCGTTTGATTGCCACTGTCAGCTCGCGCTGATGGCCTGCACAGGTGCCGGTCACACGGCGGGGCAGGATTTTCGCTCTGTCAGAGGTAAACTTGTTCAATCTGGCGATATCCTTATAATCGATAACATCGATACGGTCTACACAGAAAGAGCAAACCTTTTTGCGGCTCTTTTTAAACTTTCTGTCGCCCCTCTCGGGTCTGTCGCCGCCTCTATCGTAAGCCATGATTTCATTCCTTTCCATAAAACTAAGGGATGTTAGAACGGCAAGCCGTCCGCGTCGTCATCCACGGTGATTTCTTCAAAATCCGCCGGGCTCGCGCTGGCATATGCGGGCGCGGGCTGGGTGCGCATGGGCATTTCGCCGCCACCTGTTCCGGATTCTGTCTTGGAGCCGGTAAAGCTGATGTTTTCCGCCACGATTTCCACAGCGGTGCGTTTGCCGCCGGTCTTATCCTCATAGCTGCGGGTTTGGATTCTGCCTTGAACGGCAATCATAGAGCCCTTTTTAAAGAAACGCGTAACGAACTCTGCTGATTTTTCCCAAGCGACAACATCAATAAAATCCGCCTGCCGCTCCTCGCCGGCCTTTTGGAACCCTCTATCCACCGCAACGCGGAAGGATGTTACGTTTTTCCCGCTCTGCGTGCTGCGCAGCTCCGGGTCGGCAACCAATCTGCCCATAATAATGGCACAATTTAACATTTACTTACGCCTCCTTACGGATAATCAGAGAACGTAATACGCCGTCTGTGATTTTCAGAACACGGTCAAGCTCCGCCGGAAAATCGGCTTGGCTTGTGAAATGCACAAGGGAATAGAAACCCTCCGGTTCGTCGTTGATGAGGTAAGCAAGCCTGCGCTTGCCCCAATCATCCACGCTCTCCAGAGTGCCGTTCGCCTCGATAAGCGCCTTAAAGCGCTCCTGCAGTTCCGCAACCTTCTCATCCCCGTTTGCAACGGAAAAAACAAGCATTGCCTCATAGCTGTTTGTAACTGACATTCTTTCTGCACCTCCTTCTGGACTTTGGCCATGGCAAAGCATGGCAAGGATAGCCGCATAGCGCGGCAACTATGAATTATATCAGCACTTGGCCGGGCTGTCAAGCGTTTGGCTGGATTTTTTTGTTTCCGGCGATTTTGGCGAAGCAAACCCTGCGCGACTTTCACAAAACAATGCCGCAATGCTCAAGCGCTCCTCACAAAGGCTCCCTATACTATAGCCAACGAAAGGAGTTGGCGAACATGGCTATCGAAGTGTTCAACCGCTATGAAAATAAGTACATGATAGACAGCGCGCAAAAGGATTGCCTGGAGCGGGAGCTGCTTGTGCATATGGTAGCAGATAAATATAACCGCACGCAGGAGAGCTACCGGGTTTCAAACATTTATTTTGACACGGCAGATCACTATTTGATTCGCAGCTCCCTGCAAAAACCGCGCTACAAGGAAAAACTGCGCCTGCGCTGCTATGGTCCACTGCGGGAGAATCAGACTGTCTATCTGGAAATCAAAAAGAAGGTTTCCTCCCTGGTGAACAAACGCCGCAGCGCGCTCTATCCGCGGGAGGCGTACGCCTTCCTGGCAAGCGGTATTCTGCCGGATTTGCAGCCCCATATGAATGCGCAGGTGCTGCGGGAGATTCAGTATCTCCTCTCCCAGCGTCCGCTGGCCGCAAAGCTCTACCTCTCTTATGAACGCCGCGCCTATTGCGGGCTGGAACAGCCGGATTTACGCGTGAGTTTTGACAGCAATATTCTCACACGGCGCGAGGACTTGCATTTGGAATCCGGTGCCTACGGCCACGCTTTATTGGAAGAGGGGCTGTGGCTGATGGAAATTAAAACAGCGCACAACATGCCGCTCTGGCTGGCGCGGCTTTTAAGTGAAAACGCCGTTTACCCCACCAGCTTTTCCAAATATGGCACAGAATACAAACAATTTCTCGGCGACGGGGAGCGCCGCCGTGCAGTTGTTCCCAACAGCGTCCCGATTTTACAAGGAGGGTTTCAATATGTTTGATTCTATTTTTACATCCGCGGTGGACTCCACCATTTCTCTGACAGGGCTGCTCTATGCCCTGGGCAGCGCAATTGGCCTGGGGCTTTTGGTAAGCCTTGTTTATCTGCAAACGCACCGCGGCAAAATCGCGTCACAGAGCTTTTGCTTAACGCTCGTGTTTCTCCCGGCGGTCATCACTGTCATTATTTTGTTGGTGGGCAGCAATGTCGCCCGCGCATTCTCCCTGGCCGGGGCATTTTCCATTATTCGCTTTCGCAGCGCGCCGGGGGACCCGAAGGAGATTAGCTACGTGTTGTTCAGCATGGCAATCGGCCTCTCCTGCGGCATGGGCTATTTGCTCTATGCGCTGATTGTCGCGGTGCTGCTCTGCGCCTTAATGGCGGCATTGGAGTTGCTGCACTTTGGCAGCCCCGGCGTTTCCCAACGTCTTTTAAAAATCACCATTCCGGAGAATCTGGACTACAAGGATGCCTTTGACGATATATTGAAGCAATATACGAAATCTTACCAGCTCACCAAGCTCAAAACAGCGGATTTGGGCAGCCTATATGAGCTGCAATATCGCATCGTGAGCCGGGATGACAGCAACGAAAAGGACTTCATTGATGCCCTGCGCTGCCGCAACGGGAACCTGAACATTTCCCTGTTATTGGATGCGCCGCAGCAGGAGTTTGCGCAATCGTAATACCAATCACCATTGAGAATACTTCCTGCAAAATTCGGCAAGAGCGCATACACGAAACGCTCGTTACCGAATTTTGCAAGTATTCTAAAAGGTGATTGGTATAAGTTTTACGGGGCTTGTGGCACCTTCGCCCGTAAACTGCGCAGCATTTCATCCGCCGCCTGTGCCGCCGCCGTAAAGGAATTGTTTTTCCAATAGGCCAAAAACGCGCACAGAACCACAAAAGCGATGCTGATACCCATAGAGATATCCATTTGTGCAATTGCGCAGGTGTTGACCCCATACATGTTCAGCCCCGCATTTACAAGAGACAGCGTCAACAGCGCCAGGCGCGCCCATGTTCCGGAGCTGACCGTAGCGAGTTGATCCAGCAGTTGTTTCATTTTGTGTTTCATGTTTTATCCTTTCTTATACCAATTGGTATTAAATGGCTTGAATTTGGGTGGCGTTTACCCAGCCCCAGACATTGGATGTTGTACCGATGAGGTGGTAAGGGTGCTTTGCGCCCCGCTTGACAAGCTTCACAACAGCCTGCCCCGCTGTGCGCATACCGCCGCTGGGGAGCAGGGAGTCGGACGCCTTATAGTGGCTGCCTCCGGTAAAACGCACCTTATCACCCGCGTGAATCTCTGCCGGAGCCTGCTGCTGTGCTGCAGCTTTCAGCGCTCCGGCGTCGGCAAAGCCCAGGGTGTTTCGGTTTGCTGCCTCGCCAAGCACCTTGCTGATTTGATAGGGGAAGTTGCGCCCGGGGTAGACGGCGGCAACGTAGGCCGTTTGGCCGATTGCTGCCGCATATGCCGCGCTCTGCGCCGTGGAGGCTGCCGCATAGCGCCCTGTCAGCGTTACCCTTTCCCCCACGCGAAAAACGGCCGCCTCTTCCTCCAAGGCCTGCTTACCCTCTAAAAAGGGGCGCGGGTCAAGGTATTTGCCGTTTCGTTTGAGGCCAAAATGCAGGTGCACACCCGTGACCTGGCCGCTGGCGCCCATGTAGGCGAGGGTAGCGCCTGCCTCGACTTGCGCACCCTCGCGGACGGTAATGCTGTCCGGCCTAAGATGGAAATAAACGCTTTCCAGCTGATTGCCGTGATCGATTTTCACGAAATATCCGGCGGATTCGTCATAGCCTGTCCGGCTGACCCGCCCCGCCGCGAACGCCACAACAAAGTCCGCGCCGTTTTTGCCTGTTAAGTCGATGCCCTCGTGCAGTTTTTGTTTGCCCGTAACCGGATGGGTGCGCATGCCGTACGGGCTGGTCATGTTATGTACGCCGCCCTGCAGGACTTTGTTTTTTACTGTGATGATTGCCATAATATCCTCACTTTCTGTTTGAGGTTGACAGGCGCGGGTTTTGTCGGATATACTGTAGCCGGAGTCAGTGTCGCACGGAGCACTTTGGCGGTTACAATCCTGCCCCCGAAAGGGGGTGTTGCCATGGAGTACATCATCTTGCTGATCATTGTATTGGTGTTGATTGATCGCATCCTGACAAATAAAAGGAAATAACCGCTCCAGCCTCGAAAACTGAGCGGTTATTTCTAACTTGCTTATTGGGGGGCGTAACCGTCAACGGCACTGCCTCCGTTTGTATTATACCCGCTTCTCCACTCAAATGTCAACCATATTTTGTTTTTTTACCCCCGGGAACGGTTTGTCACGCCCGGGATTTCGTCAATGCGCCTGTGCGCCTGTTTTGCGGACGATTCCACCAATATCAACCGATCGCGGATTTCACGGTTTTCGCCCTCGTAGCGGCGCATTTCTGCCTTGATTTCCGCTAGGCTGACCTGTATGCTCTCCATTTTTGCTGTGAGCGTCGTGAGGTGGGAGGCGTCCGCTTTCCCATTCCGAAAAAGGCTGAGGGCGAGTGCTGCGACTGAAACCATCACCGCCGCCACCGCAATCCAATTCCCGGCCGTCATAGCCACTCGGCTCCCTCCGGCGTCCTCCCTGCCCGCTCCGCAATCCGCCGCAGGAAGGCCGGGATTTCCGGCTGGGTCTGTGTGCTCATGGACTGCACGCCCGCTTTTAATCCGCCCATCGTCTGCACGCTCGCCGCAGGCGCCACCGTCTCAATGTTGTCGCTGTAGGTGATGATAAGCCCATTGATGAGAGCTTGCAGCGTTGCCATAAACTCCTCGCCCCGCCCGTCCAAAATGACCGGGATATAATCCTCTCCATCAAATTTTTGTACCATATCGGCCGGTATCTGCGCGGGCTGAAAGAGGATGGTGGCGTCTGTGACGGCCTCCAGCGAGTAGTACATAATTGGGCTGGATGGCAATTCGTCGGACAGGACTGTCAAATCATGATATAAATAACTCTGCACAATCTCGGCAGCCGAACTTGCCCCAAAGACGGCGGCCGGGAAATACAAGCCGTACAAGCCGGTGGTCTCATCCATGCCGATGCGCGAGATGCTCATGTCGTCTAACAGCATGCGCTTGATTCCGCTACCGCTCGAGCTACCGCCCGAGCTGCCGCCCTCCGGGGTGCGCCAGGCTGCAACATAGTCCGCTGCGCCTGTTTTTGTAAGAACTTGACCTGTGGTGCCGCCGGCGGGAAGGCCGATGCCGGGGTCGCCTTTCGGGCCGGGCGTTCCGGGCAATCCCTGAGCACCCTGTGCACCCGGCTCACCGGCGTCCCCCTTGTCTCCCTTGCTTTTTATAGATTGAACTGAAACTACTGCCCAATATGAAAAACTTCACCGAACCGTCATACCAAGGACAGGAACGCATATATATAGAACTGATACAGGGAAACGACGGTTCTGTCGTTCCCGGGCTGAAAAGGAGCGAAGGCTATATGGAGTTTCAACGAATAGAGCAGGCGGTCGGCGTGAATGAGGTTATCTACGAGGGTGCGGCGGAGCAACCTGTGGATACCGATATCACTCTGCCGGACTATTGTCCGGACGTACAACGTATCCTCAAATGTATGGTATGCCCGCGCATTAACAGCGTGCAGACAGCGGGCGAACGCATCACGGCGGATGGCTCCGCACTGGTACGCATTGTGTATGTGGGCGAAAATGGAAAAATCTGCAGCTATGAGCAAAGCTATCCGTTTTCTAAGTATGCCGAATGCAAAGGGCTGGACGCCTTTTGCTGCGCAACGGCGCAGGCGCAGCTTTCTTATGTCAACTGCCGCGCGGTGAGCCAGCGGCGCGTGGATGTGCACGGTATGCTGAACATGCAATTCCGTGCGGTTAAGAAAAAGGAAGAAAAAATGCTCTGTGGCGCAGAGGGAAAAAGTATACAAATGAAAAAGAAGACGCGGCGCATTGTCAACGCCATTGGTGAGGCGGAGCGTGCCTTCTCCCTAAGCGAGGTAATGGAAATTTCGGACGATAAACCGCCGATGAACCAACTGTTGCATGCCACGGGCATCACGCTGGTAGATGATTCTAAGGCCATCAGCAACAAACTGCTTATAAAAGGCGAATTCCAGGTAAAGATGGTCTATATTGCCGATACACCGGAGGCGGAACTGGTCACGCTGGAGCATGCCATTCCCCTCAGCCAGATTATTGAGCTGGAAGGCGTGGAGGAGGATGTGCACAGCCGGGTCTGCCTGCAGACGGCGGCGTTGGACGTTTTACCCAAGTCTGATTCCTCCGGTGAACAGCGTCTTTTGGACATCACCGCCCGCGTGAGCGCCCGTGTATCAGCCAACCGTGAGATTGAACTGCCTGTCATTGTGGACGCTTACAGCACAAAGGGAGACATGAAGCTGGATTTGCGTAACGCCGAATTTCGCAAGTGCGCAGATCGTTTTAGCGACACCTTCCTCGTGAAAGAAACCGTCAACGTGCCGGACGCCAATGTCATGGAACTGTGGTGCGCGGACTTGGAGCGTAGCGCCTCCCTTGCGGAGGACGCCCTGCTTATCAACGGCACCGTAAATGTACATATTTTGTACACCGATGCGGATAACCAGCCAAACTATGCGGAACGCCCGGTTTCCTTTCAATACAAACGCGCCTTGCACGAAAAAGTGGAGCGTTTGCAGTGTGAACCGGATTTACAATTGCTTGCCAGCAGTTGGGCGCAAGGCACCGACGGTAACATTGAGTTGCGCTTGGAAATTAAAATCACGGCGGACGCCTATGCCATTGAGACAGACCGCGTCGTTGCAGGGATAGAGCTAATGGATGAAATGGGAGAGCAGGCGGAACGCGCTCCGCTGATTATTTATTACAACGACCCCGGCGAGACCGTCTGGGATATTGCCCGCAAATACCGCACCACCGTGGAAGCGGTGCAGAGGGAAAACGCCCTCACGGCAGAGCGGGTGGAAGAGAAGTGTATGCTCATGATTCCGGGTGTGGCAGAGTAAGGAAGGGATGGTTAGTATTATGGAAGAACGCAGCATCTATCAGGATATTGCGCAGCGCACCCAGGGCGATATTTATATCGGCGTGGTTGGCCCGGTACGCACCGGAAAGTCCACGTTCATCCGCCGCTTTATGGATACCCTCGTGCTGCCGAATATGGACGGTGATTTCCGCAAAGAACGCGCCAATGACGAAATGCCCCAATCCTCCTCCGGCAGGACGATTATGACTACGGAGCCCAAATTCGTGCCGGAAGAAGCCGTGCAAATTACACTCCCCTCTCAGGCGCAGTTCAGTGTGAGAATGATCGACTGCGTGGGTTACATTGTTCCCAGCTCGCTGGGCTATATTGAGGATAACCAGCCGCGCATGGTAAAAACGCCTTGGTTCCCGGAGGAAATCCCGTTTAACATGGCGGCAGAGATTGGCACACAAAAGGTCATCAGCGAACATTCCACCATCGGCATCGTCGTCACAACAGACGGCTCCATCAGCGATATCCCGCGCGCCGAGTATGAGGAAGCGGAGGAGCGCGTCATCAGCGAGCTGAAGGAGCTCAACAAACCATTTATCGTCCTGCTCAACTGCCGCAATCACCGCACAGCCGCAGCAAGGGAGCTGGCGGGAGAGATGGTTGCCAAATACGGCGTCCCTGTTATTCCTGTGAACTGCCTGGAGATTGAGGAATCCGAAATCCGCGACATACTCGGCCAGGTGCTGTTTGAGTTTCCAATCAAAGAGATTGCCATCGACCTCCCCGGCTGGATGACCGGCATGGACGCAGAGCATTGGCTACGCGCTGCAACGTATGACATGATTCGCAGTACGGCAAAAAAGATAGCGCGTGTGCGGGATGTGGATACGCTTGCCAAAGAAATGGGTGAGTTTGAATATATTCGCTCCGCTCAAGTCAACAACATGGATCTCTCCAGCGGTGCGGCCAAACTGACCATCACCATGGCACCGGATTTATTTTATAAAATTTTGGCTGAATCTACAGGCCTCGAAATCGAAAACGAACAGGGTTTGCTCAACTGCATGCAGGAGCTGGCAAAGGTCAAGGGTAAGTACGAGCGTATCGCTAACGCCATTGAGGAGGTGGAAGCCACCGGCTACGGCATCGTCATGCCATCGCTGGAGGAGCTCTCGCTGGACGAACCGGAAATCATGAAGCAAGGTGGGCGCTACGGCGTACGTCTGCGTGCAAGCGCTCCATCAATCCATATGATGCGTGCGGACATCACCACAGAGGTCGCGCCCATCGTCGGCTCAGAATCCCAGTCAGAGGAACTGGTGATGTACCTGCTCAAAGAGTTTGAAGAGAATCCGGCCGAGATATGGGGTTCAAACATCTTTGGAAAATCTCTGCATGAGCTGGTGAACGAGGGGCTGCATAACAAATTGTATCGCATGCCTTCGGACGCCCGCCTGAAAATTCAGGAAACGCTGGAAAAAATTATTAATGAGGGCTGCAGCGGATTAATCTGTATTATACTTTAGTTTGGCAACCACAACAAGAAACAACCAATTGGGTTTTATACCAATTGGCTGTTTCTTTGTTTCCAATAAATAAAATTTTAATTGTGCGAAATTATATTGTGCTTGACTAATTTGTTCTGCCGGTGTATACTATTACTCCGGCACTTAACAGTAGTTAATTTTACGGGCTGAAATGCTTGGATTTAAGGGATTTTAGCCCGCAAAATTTTTACTACTGTTTGGTGCAGGAGTAATAATACAGATAAAACCAGAAAATATCAACGAAGAGGGATGATGTATGGAACAACTAAAACTAGAAAATCAATTATGTTTCCCCCTGTATGCCGCGTCCAAAGAGGTTGTGAGCAAGTATACTCCCCTGCTGCATGAAATTGGGCTGACCTACACGCAGTACATCGCCATGATGGTTTTGTGGGATAAAAAGCAGATTACAGCAAAAGAGTTGGGCGAAATTTTATTTCTGGATTCCGGTACCATTACACCGGTGTTAAAAAGGCTGGAGCAGCAAGGTCTCGTAACCCGAAAGCGCTCGAAGGAGGATGAGAGAATCTTGGTCATCACCCTCACACAAGAAGGTGAAGCCTTGAAGGATGACGCAAAGGATATTCCGGCCAAAATTGGCAGCTGCATAAACCTGGAAAATGACGAGGCACTGATGCTCTATAGGCTGTTATACAAAGTGCTGGGTAAATAAATTGGAGGAAAAAGAACATGAATATTTACGATTTCACCGTCAAAAACAATAGGGGTGAGGAGATTCATTTGTCCGACTATCGGGGAAAGGTGCTGCTCATTGTCAACACAGCCACAAAGTGCGGCTTGACACCGCAATATGAAGCCTTGGAAACGCTTTACAGAAAATATCATGCTAAAGGCCTTGAAATTTTAGATTTTCCCTGTAACCAGTTTAAGGAACAGGCCCCTGACAGTGACGAGGAGATTGCAACCTTTTGCTCCTTGAATTATGGCACAACCTTTCCACGCTTCCAGAAGATTGACGTGAATGGAGAAAACCAATCCGAATTGTATGCCTGGCTGAAACAGCAAGCACCCAAAGACAAAGGCAATCTGAAAAGCAAAGCATTCGAACTTGTCGTCAAGCCACTTAGAACATTCAAGGAACCGTCGGACATCGTTTGGAATTTCGGTAAGTTTCTGATTGATAGAAACGGCAACGTAGCGGAGCGCTTTTCTCCGGCACTTGAGCCTCTGAGCATCAGCAAAGAGCTTGAAAAACTGCTGTAATACCAATTCCAAAAAAACGCAGAAACATAAAGTTTCTGCGTTTTTTGTATCACTTTATAGGATAGATGATTTTGCTTAGAATCAGTCGCTGCAGCCGATAACAACGCCGGAACCAACGGTTCTGCCACCTTCACGGATAGCGAAACGCAGGCCTTCCTCAATTGCGATAGGAGTAATCAGCTCAACATCAATTTCGATGTTATCGCCGGGCATACACATTTCAACGCCCTCGGGCAGGCTGATAACGCCGGTAACGTCAGTGGTTCTGAAATAGAACTGCGGACGATAGTTGTTAAAGAAGGGCTTATGACGGCCGCCTTCATCCTTGGTCAGAACATAAACCTGACCCTTAAACTTGGTGTAGGGATGAATGGAGCCGGGCTTCGCGAGAACCTGGCCGCGCTCGATTTCAGATCTCTGAACACCGCGCAGCAATGCGCCGATATTGTCGCCTGCCTCGGCGTAATCCAGAATCTTGCGGAACATTTCGATGCCGGTGCAAACGACCTTTCTTCTCTCCTCGGTCAAGCCAACGATTTCCACTTCTTCACTGGTCTTGAGTTGGCCGCGCTCCACTCTGCCGGTGGCAACGGTGCCGCGCCCGGTGATGGTGAACACGTCTTCAACAGGCATGATGAAGGGCAGGTCAGCCTTGCGCTCCGGATTGGGGATATAGGAGTCAACAGCTTCCATCAGTTCCCAGATGCACTTGATTTCGGGAGCATCCACGTCGCCGCCAGCATACTCGAGCGCCTTCAGAGCAGAACCCTTGATGATGGGGGTATCGTCGCCCGGGAATTCATACTCGTCCAAAGTCTCACGGATTTCCATTTCGACCAGCTCAAGGAGCTCTTCATCGTCAACCTGGTCAACCTTGTTCATGAATACTACGATATAAGGCACACCAACCTGGCGGGCAAGCAAAAGGTGCTCTTTTGTCTGCGCCATCGGGCCGTCTGTGGATGCGATAACAAGGATTGCGCCGTCCATCTGCGCTGCGCCGGTAATCATGTTTTTGATATAGTCGGCGTGGCCGGGGCAGTCAACGTGAGCATAGTGACGGGCATCGGTCTCATACTCAACGTGAGAGGTGTTGATTGTGATGCCGCGCTCTCTCTCTTCCGGAGCCTTATCGATGTTTGCGTAATCAACAAATGCTGCGCCGCCCTTCATTGCAAGGGTCTTGGTGATCGCAGCTGTCAGTGTGGTCTTACCGTGGTCAACGTGACCGATTGTGCCGATGTTTACGTGGGGCTTGGTTCTTTCAAATTTTGCTTTTGCCATTTTCGCTTTATCCTCCCTTGTTCTTTACGGTTTAATCAATTTATTTCATGCGAATGCATGTTGCTATTCTACCAATTCTTTGTAAAAATAGCAAGCCTTTTTTACAAGCTTCTGTGATTTACAAAGAACTGTTCTCGCCCTTATGCCTTTTCCTTTGTCAGCGTTTCCGCTATGCTCTTGGGTATCTCGACATAGTGGCTGGGCTCCATAACATATTGTCCGCGCCCTTGCGTTTTAGAACGCAGGGTTGTGGCATAGCCGAACATGTTGGAAAGCGGGATATTGGCGTTGATTTGCACAGCGCCGGTGCGCATTTCCGTGTTCTGAATCACACCTCTGCGGGCGTTGACATCACCGATAACATCGCCCATGTATTCATCCGGAACCGTAATAGCAACTTTCATAATCGGTTCCATGAGTACCGGCTTTGCCTTATGCATGGCATCTTTAAACGCCATAGAACCGGCAATTTTAAACGCCATTTCGGATGAGTCCACCTCATGGTAGGAGCCGTCAAACAGCGTAACCTTCACATCCACAACATTGTAGCCCGCCAAAACGCCGGAAAGCATGGCACCCTTGATGCCCGCCTCCGCCGGAGCGATGTATTCCTTCGGAACGGCTCCGCCGACAATCTCATTGACAAACTCGTAGCCCTTTTCGGGGTTTGGTTCGATGCGGATTTTCACATGGCCGTACTGGCCGCGTCCGCCGGACTGCCTTGCGTACTTGGTATCGCTCTCCGCCATGGTTGTGATGGTTTCACGGTATGCTACCTGCGGACGGCCGACATTCGCTTCTACCTTAAACTCGCGCAGCATTCTGTCCACGATAATCTCCAAGTGGAGCTCGCCCATGCCGGCAATAATGGTTTGGCCTGTCTCCTCATCCGTGTAGCTTTTAAAAGTGGGGTCTTCCTCGGCAAGTTTCTGCAGCGCGATTCCCATTTTCTCTTGACCGGCCTTGGTTTTCGGCTCAATCGCAACGCGGATAACCGGATCCGGGAATTCCATGGATTCCAGTATAATGGGATGCCTCTGGTCACACAGGGTGTCGCCTGTTGTGGTATTTTTCAAACCCACGCAGGCGGCAATGTCTCCCGCATAACAACATTCGATATCCTGCCGGTGGTTGGAGTGCATCTGCAGAATACGCCCGATGCGCTCATTCCCCTGTTTGGTTGAATTATAAACGGTGCTGCCCGTTGGAACGCAGCCGGAATATACGCGGAAAAAGCACAGCTTTCCGACAAATGGATCCGTTGCAATCTTAAACGCCAGCGCGGAAAACGGCTCATCATCAGAAGATTTGCGTTCTTCCTGCGCATCCGTCTTCGGATTCACGCCTAAAATGTTTGCAACATCTGTCGGCGCGGGCATATAGGCAATGATTGCGTCCAGCAGCTTTTGCACGCCTTTGTTGCGGTATGAGGTTCCGCACACAACGGGAACCATCAAATTCGCAAGCGTTGCCTTCCGGATGCAGGTTTTAATTTCATCAATGGTCAGTTCTTCGCCCTCAAGGTATTTTTCCAACAGGGCATCGTCCTGCTCCGCGACTTGCTCCAGCAATGCATCACGGTATTCCTGCGCCTTAGCCAACATGTCCTCAGGAATCTCTTCCTCGCGGACATCCAACCCTTTGTCATCATAATAGACAACGGCCTTCATTTCCACGAGATCAATCATTCCCCTAAAATCGGCTTCTGCGCCGATGGGGAGCTGAATGGGCACTGCGTTGCATTTCAGACGCTCACGCATCATTTCCACAACATTATAAAAGTTCGCGCCCATAATATCCATTTTATTGACATATGCCATGCGCGGAACATGGTACTTATCCGCCTGCCGCCATACCGTTTCACTCTGGGGTTCCACGCCGCCCTTGGCGCAAAGAACGGTAACACTACCGTCCAAAACGCGCAGGGAGCGCTCCACCTCTACTGTAAAATCGACGTGGCCGGGGGTATCAATGATATTGATCCGATGATCCTTCCAAAAGCAGGTTGTCGCTGCGGAGGTGATTGTGATTCCGCGCTCCTGTTCCTGTTCCATCCAGTCCATTGTCGCCGCGCCGTCGTGTACCTCGCCCAGCTTATGCGTTTTGCCTGTGTAGAACAAAATACGCTCAGACGTGGTCGTTTTTCCCGCGTCGATGTGTGCCATTATTCCAATGTTTCTGGTGTTCTCCAGTGAGACCTGCCTTGGCATAAGATTTTAATCCTTTCAATATACAAATGAGTTCGATTACCAACGGAAATGTGCAAACGCACGGTTTGCTTCCGCCATTTTGTGCGTGTCTTCACGCTTCTTATACGCAGAACCGGTCTGGTTCATAGCGTCAAGAATCTCGTTCGCAAGGCGCTCTTTCATCGTGCGCTCGGAACGTTGGCGCGAATAGAGTGTAATCCAGCGCAAACCAAGGGTCTGGCGGCGTTCCGGACGAACGTCCATAGGAACCTGATAGGTGGAACCACCTACGCGGCGCGCCTTAACCTCAAGCAGCGGCATTACATTTTCCATTGCGGCTTCAAAAACTTCCAGCGGGTCCTTGCCGGATTTCTCTTTGATAATATCAAAGGCGTCATACACGATTTTCTGCGCAACACCCTTTTTGCCATCGTACATAATGTTGTTGATCAGGCGTGTAACAAGCTTTGAATTATAAAGGGGATCCGATAACACATCCCGCTTTGCGATATTGCCTCTTCTTGGCACTTCGCTTCCCTCCTTCATAAGACTGATATCATAGGTACTCGAGAGACATTCCTTCCCGTTGCGCCAATGCCAGAGCGTTTCGCAAAGCAAGCTGCTTTTATATCAACGCTTCCTACATTGGAAAGTAAGAAGATACTGTCTTGTTTGGGTGCAACAACGCGTTGCAGATTTTGCGGCTTACTTTTTGGCAGCCTTCGGACGCTTTGCGCCGTACTTGGAGCGGGCCTGCATTCTGCCGGTCACGCCCTGGGTGTCCAACGTGCCGCGGATGATGTGGTAACGAACGCCGGGCAGGTCGCGAACACGGCCGCCGCGAATGAGTACCACGGAGTGCTCCTGCAGATTATGGCCGACGCCGGGGATATACGCGGTTACCTCATAGTTGTTTGTCAAACGCACTCTTGCAATTTTACGCAGAGCAGAGTTCGGCTTTTTCGGGGTATCCGTTTTCACCGCCGTGCAAACGCCGCGCTTCTGGGGGGAATCCTGATCCGTCACGATATTGCGCTTGGTGTTCAGGCCTTTTCCGAGAGCGGGTGCCTTCGGCTTTCTGTCCAGGGTTTCTCTTCCGTTTCGCACTAACTGATTAAAGGTTGGCAAGCAATACATCTCCTTTCAGCAAAGTTTATGTGCAGAACCCGGACGGATGCTGCCATCCGCCCGTTTCTTAACACCACAATTTCGTATTTTACTATAAAATACGGGGCATTGTCAAGTTTTTGCCGTAATTTTTAGCAATTAATCTACTCTGCCCAATCACGCATTGGAAAACAGGCTTTCGCCGATATCCTTGAACAAGCCGGTGGTCGGGAATACACCAACCTCGCTGTAACATTCCATGCCGGTTCCGGACGGGAGCAGCTTGCCGATGATGACGTTTTCCTTTAAGCCGAGCAGCGGGTCGGTTTTGCCTTTGATGGCCGCATCTGTCAGCACGCGTGTAGTCTCCTGGAACGAGGCCGCAGACAGGAAGGATTCCGTCGCCAGGGAGGCCTTGGTGATACCCATGAGCACCGGGGCGCATTCCGCAAGGGAAAGCCCTTCTTCGCCCATATCCACACGCTCTTGTACCTTCGCGTTTGCTTCTGCAAATTCGCGCTTTTCCACCACGCTGCCGGGCAGGAATTCTGTGCTCCCCGGCTCGGTGATTTTCACCTTGCGCATCATCTGACGGACAATAACCTCAATGTGCTTATCATTGATATCAACGCCCTGCATACGGTAGGTGCGCTGCACCTCACGGATGAGGTAATCATGCACCGCGTGTGCACCGAGGACGGCCAGAATATCATGGGGATTGAGCGCACCCTCTGTCAGCGTTTCGCCGAGCTGAACCTTCTGCCCCTCCAGTACGCGGATGCGGAAGCCGTAGGGGATCATGTAGGTCTTTTCTTCCAGTGTCTCCTCATTGGTAACGACAATGTGCTTGCTCTTACGAATTTCTGTAAAGGAAATTTTGCCGTTGATTTCACTGATCATAGCAAGGGTTTTGGGCTTGCGCGCCTCGAACAGCTCTTCAATTCTCGGCAAACCTTCCGTAATATCGGACTGGTCTTTTGTGCCGCCGGTGTGGAAGGTACGCATGGTCAGCTGTGTGCCGGGCTCACCGATGGACTGCGCCGCGATAATACCGACTGCCTCACCCACTGTTACCGGCTGGCCGGTTGCGAGGTTTGCGCCGTAGCAACGAATGCACACGCCGTGCTCGGATTCGCAGGAAAGTAGGGAACGGATACGCACCTTGGCGGCAGTCCCCTCCTCCGCCTCGCCGGCGGCAATTCTCTTTTCCTGCTGCGCATAGGCATAGGCTGCAACACGGGCTGCGTCCTCATCGCGCATCATAGCCGTGCAGCTCATCAGCAGCTCGCCCGTTTCCGCATTAATCATGTCTTCCAACAGGAAACGGCCGGTCAAGCGCTCCGTAAGGCTGACAATGCGGCGGTTGTTATCCACGATATCGTAAACATCAATGCCTTCCTTGCAGCCACAGTCCTCTTCGCGGATGATAACATCCTGGGAAACGTCAACTAAGCGGCGGGTCAGATAACCGGAGTCCGCCGTACGCAGCGCCGTATCTGCAAGGCCTTTGCGTGCTCCGCGCGAAGAGATGAAGTATTCCAGAATATTCAAACCCTCACGGTAGTTGGAGCGGATGGGCACCTCAATGGTTTTACCTGCTGTGTTTGCAATCAAGCCGCGCATTCCGGCGAGCTGACGCAGCTGGCTGTCGTTGCCGCGGGCGCCGGATTTAAGCATCATGTTAATGGGATTGTATGCGTCAAAGTTATCCTTGAGTTCCTTGGCGACCTGCTTGGTGCATTCCTCCCAGGTCTCAATTACGTTATCTGCACGCTCTTCATCGGTAATCAAGCCGCGTTCGTAGTTGCGTGTAATCTTGTTAATTTTACCTTCCGCCAGCGTAATGAGTTCCGCTTTCTTCGGCGGAATGGTGGCATCGCTGACCGCCACGGTGATGCCGCTGCGGGTGGAATAACGGAAGCCCTGCTCCTTGATATTATCCAGCAGCTCCGCGGCCGCGGTTGCGCCGTGGGTTTTGATACACTTGTCAATGATGTCGCCCAGCTTCTTGTTGTCCACCAGGCAATCAATTTCCAGAGCAAACTCGTTTTCCGGGTCGCTTCTGTCCACAAAACCTAGATTTTGCGGAATCGGGCGATTGAAGATGACACGGCCGAGTGTGGTTTCAATCAGCTTGCTGACTTTTTTCCCGTCCACTTCTTTGCAGAAACGGATTTTGATGCGGGAATGCAGGCCGATATCCCCCTCGTCATAGGCCATGATGGCCTCGTCCTCATCGCGGAACACCTTGCCGATTCCCGGCTCATCCGGTTTTTCCAGCGTGAGATAATAAGAACCCAGCACCATATCCTGCGTAGGCACGGTAACGGGGCGCCCGTCAGACGGCTTAAGCAGGTTGTTTGCCGCAAGCATCAAGAAACGAGCCTCCGCCTGTGCCTCTGCGGAAAGCGGAACGTGAACGGCCATCTGATCGCCGTCAAAGTCCGCGTTAAAAGCGGTACAAACCAGCGGATGCAGCTTAATCGCTCTGCCCTCAACCAGAACAGGCTCAAACGCCTGAATACCCAGTCTGTGCAGCGTCGGCGCACGGTTGAGCATAACGGGGTGATCTTTAATCACGATTTCCAGCGCATCCCAGACCAAGGGGTTGGAACGTTCCACCATCTTACGGGCGGATTTCACGTTGCCGGCCACATCGGTCTCCACAAGGCGCTTCATGACAAAGGGCTTAAACAGCTCCAGCGCCATTTCCTTGGGCAGGCCGCACTGATACAGTTTCAGCTCCGGGCCAACCACGATAACGGAACGGCCGGAATAGTCAACGCGCTTGCCCAACAGGTTCTGACGGAACCGACCCTGCTTGCCCTTGAGCATATCAGACAGGGATTTCAGCGCGCGGTTGTTCGGGCCTGTGACGGGGCGGCCTCTGCGGCCGTTGTCAATCAAGGCGTCCACAGCCTCCTGCAGCATACGCTTTTCGTTGCGCACAATAATTTCCGGCGCGCCAAGCTCCAGCAGCTTGCTCAGGCGGTTGTTACGGTTGATTACTCTGCGATACAGGTCATTCAAGTCGCTCGTTGCAAAGCGGCCGCCTTCCAGCTGAACCATGGGGCGGATATCCGGCGGCAACACCGGCACAACATCCATAATCATCCACTCCGGGCGGTTTCCGGAACTGCGGAACGCCTCCACAACCTCCAGGCGTTTTAACGCTTTCGCCTTTTTCTGCCCTGTGGCGGTTTCCATTTCCTCTTTCAGCTTTGCCGCAAGCTCATCCAGGTCAATTTCGCTGAGCAACTCTTTGATGGCCTCAGCGCCCATACCGGCTCTAAAGTCGTCCTCGTAGCGCAAACGATATTCTTCATAGTCCTTTTCTTCCAGGGTCTGGTACTTTTGCAACGGGGTGTTACCCGGATCGATAACGATATGCATTGCAAAGTACAGCACCTTATCTAGGCTGCGCGGTGAAATATCCAGAATCAAACCCATTCTGGAGGGAATGCCCTTGAAATACCAGATGTGTGAAACCGGCGCTGCCAGCTCAATGTGACCCATACGCTCACGGCGCACCTTCTGGCGCGTTACCTCAACGCCGCAGCGTTCACAGATTTTTCCCTTGGAACGCATGCGCTTATACTTACCGCAGTGACATTCCCAGTCCTTCGTCGGGCCAAAGATGCGCTCGCAGAACAGGCCGTCCTTTTCAGGTTTTAAGGTTCTATAGTTAATGGTTTCCGGCTTTTTGACTTCTCCGCAGGACCATTTCCGGATTTCCGCCGGAGAGGCAAGGCCGATGCGGATGGATTCAAACGTCATATTTTCCACGGTGTGTACCCCATTTCATAAGATTGAGTGATTCGCTTTTGCGCTTTACCTTAAAGCTCATCGTCGTCTTCAAAATCAGAAGTACCCTTAAACAAGTCCTCTTCCTGTGTTTCAAAGGCGTCGCCGTCCAAATCTTCGTCATCCTCCGTGTCGAAGTCGCTGTCCTCGTCATCCTCTTCATCTATTGCAAAGATGTCATTTTCCTTGTTTTCAATACCGAAGCCGCCGAAGCCCTCTGCATCGTTTACATGGGTAAAGGCCTTGTCATCCGGCGCAAGTCCGACATCATCACCGTCAAAAGACTGTTTCAGGTCAATCTCTTCATCGTTCTTATCTAAAACCTTAACATCCAGCCCCAGTGACTGCAATTCTTTGATGAGCACCTTGAACGATTCCGGAATACCGGGTTTCGGTACGTTTTTGCCCTTTACAATAGATTCGTAGGTTTTCACTCTGCCAACCACGTCATCGGACTTGACTGTCAAAATCTCCTGCAGGGTGTACGCCGCGCCGTAAGCCTCCAGCGCCCAAACTTCCATCTCACCGAAGCGCTGGCCGCCGAACTGTGCCTTGCCGCCCAAGGGCTGCTGCGTAACAAGGGAGTACGGGCCGGTGGAACGCGCGTGAATCTTATCGTCAACTAAGTGGAGCAACTTCAAGAAGTACATGACACCCACCGTGATGGGGTTATCAAACTGGCGGCCGGTTCTGCCGTCTGTCAATATTGTTTTGCCGTCCTCGCGCAGACCCGCCTCGCGCAAGGCGTCGCGGATATCCTCTTCCTGTGCGCCGTCAAAAACGGGGGTCATAATTTTATAGCCCAGCTGCTTTGCCGCAAAGCCGAGATGCACTTCCAGCACCTGGCCGATATTCATACGGGAGGGAACGCCCAGCGGGTTGAGCACAATGTCCAGCGGGGTGCCATCCGGCAGGAAGGGCATATCCTCCTGCGGCAGGATTCTGGAAACAACGCCCTTGTTTCCGTGGCGACCCGCCATTTTATCCCCAACAGAAAGCTTGCGCTTCTGGGCGATATAGACGCGCACGACCATGTTGACACCCGGGGAAAGCTCATCGCTATTTTCGCGGGTAAACACCTCAACATTTACGACAATGCCATATTGGCCGTGGGGCACTTTTAAGGAGGTGTCGCGCACTTCCTTCGCTTTTTCGCCGAAGATGGCGCGCAACAGGCGTTCTTCTGCCGTCAGCTCTGTTTCGCCCTTAGGCGTAACCTTACCGACCAGAATATCGCCGGAGTGCACCTCCGCACCGATGCGGATAATGCCGCGTTCATCCAAATCGCGCAGGGCATCGTCGCCGACATTGGGAATATCACGGGTGATTTCCTCCGGGCCGAGCTTGGTGTCGCGCGCTTCTGTTGCGTGCTCCTCAATATGAATGGAGGTATAGACATCGTCCCGCACGATTTTTTCATTCACCAGAACGGCATCCTCGTAGTTATAGCCCTCCCATGTCATGAAACCGATGGTAACATTCTTACCCAAACTGATTTCGCCATCGCTCGTTGCGGGGCCGTCCGCAATGACCTGATGCTCTTCCACGCGTTGGCCGCGTTTGACAATCGGGCGCTGGTTCACGCAGGTGCCCTGGTTGGATCGCATGAATTTTGTCAGCTCATAGCTTTCTATTTTGCCGCTGTCGCTCATGATTTCCACAAGGTCTGCGTTGACTTTTGTGACCGTGCCCGCGTGCTGTGCGAGCGCCACCACGCCGGAATCCACCGCCGCCTTGTATTCCATGCCTGTGCCGACAATCGGTGACTCTGTCTTCAACAGCGGAACGGCTTGCCGCTGCATGTTGGAACCCATGAGGGCGCGGTTTGCGTCGTCGTTTTCTAAGAACGGAATCATCGCCGTTGCGACGGAAACAACCATCTTCGGCGAAACGTCCATATAGTCCGCGTTTTTCTTATCCACTTCCAAAAATTCATCGCGGTAACGGGCAATGATGCGCTCATTCACGAAGCGGTTCTGATCATCCAAAGGTTCATTCGCCTGGGCAACAATGAAATCGTCCTCCACATCGGCGGTCATGTATTCCACTTCATCCAAAACTACGCCGGTTTCCGGGTCAACCTTGCGGAAGGGCGCTTCGATAAAGCCGTATTCATTGATTTTGGCGAAGGTGGCAAGATAGGAAATCAAACCGATGTTGGGGCCTTCCGGCGTCTCAATCGGGCACATTCTACCGTAGTGTGAATAGTGCACGTCACGCACTTCAAAGCCAGCGCGGTCACGGGAAAGGCCGCCGGGGCCGAGGGCGGAAAGCCTGCGCTTATGCGTCAATTCATCCAGCGGATTGGTTTGCCCCATAAACTGAGAGAGCGGAGAGGAGCCGAAAAACTCTTTGATTGCCATCATGACAGGGCGGATATTGATGAGGGTCTGGGGGGTAATCTTATCCTCTTCCTCCTGCGCCTGTAATGTCATGCGCTCGCGCACCACGCGTTCCATACGCGCAAGGCCGATGCGGAACTGATTCTGCAGCAGCTCACCGACTGAACGGATGCGGCGGTTGCCCAAGTGGTCGATATCGTCTGTTGTGCCAACTCTATGCGCGAGGCAGTTGATATAGTTGACGGATGCATAAATATCATCCACCGTAATATGATTGGGAATCAGGGAATCTGCATGCTCACGGAAACAGGCCAGCAAGCTTGCCTTATCTGCAAACCCGGCCTCCAAAAGCTGCACGAGAACATTGTAACAAACCTTCTCATTAATGCCGATTTCCTTTAATTCTTCCTGCGTAACTTCTACGGGCAGGAAGGGAAGCGGATCCACCATGCCGTTGGAAATGATTTTCACCTCATGCCCATCCGAGAGCACATAGGCGACACTCACGCCGAGCCTTTCCAGCTCCTGCGCCTTTTGCTTGCTGATGACCTCCTCCGCGTCCGCAAGGATTTCACCCGTTGCGGGGTTCGCAATGGGCTGGGTGAGGGTGCAGCCGGATAAGCGGTTGGAAAGGGAAAGCTTTTTGTTGTATTTATAGCGACCCACGCGGGAAATATCATAGCGGTGCGGGTCAAAGAACAGGTTCATGAAATGCTGCCGCGCAGTTTCAAGCGTTACAGGTTCGCCGGGACGCAGGCGTTTGAACACCTCCATCACAGCTTCTTCACTGTTTTTGGTCTCGTCCTTCTCCAACGTGGCAAGGATGCGCTCATCTTCACCAAAATAGCCGATAATATCCGTATTGGAGCTCAAGATACGATCCCCGGAAATTAAAGAGCCATCCTCCATGGCACCCAAGGCGCGAATAAAGGTGGTGATGGGAATTTTTCTGTTTTTATCGATGCGCACATAATAGACCTCGTTCGCATCCGTCTCATACTCGAGCCATGCGCCGCGGTTGGGGTTGATGGTGC
Source organism: Oscillospiraceae bacterium (assembly GCA_031549535.1). Lineage (GTDB taxonomy): Bacteria > Bacillota > Clostridia > Oscillospirales > Acutalibacteraceae > JAVBPP01. The sequence continues at coordinate 16,426 of JAVBPP010000042.1, read as the reverse complement.
TGGTGAACAGCTCCGTTCCGGTTTTATCGTGCATCATATCAAAATACACGCCCGGCGAGCGCACCAGCTGAGAAACGATAACACGCTCCGCACCGTTGATGACAAAGGTACCGCTGTCTGTCATAATCGGGAAATCGCCCATAAAGACCTCGGACTCTTTGATGGCTCCGCTTTCTTTATTATATAGGCGGACTGTTACGCGCATGGGCGCGGCGTAGGTTGCGTCACGCTCCTTGCACTCGCGCACAGAGTATTTCGGATTATCGTCCATCCGGTAATCAATAAAGCTGAGAACCCAGTTGCCCGTGTAGTCGGTAATCTCATCGATGTCACGGAACACTTCCCGCAGACCAACCTCAAGGAACCACTTGTAGGACTCCTTTTGAACCTCAATGAGGTTCGGCATCTCCATAACATCCTTCAGACGGCCGAAACTCATGCGTGTGTTGCTTCCGCGTTGAACCGGTTTCACATTCAGCATTGGCTTATCACTCCGTTTCCAAAATTCCGCTTGTAAATCCTGCCTTTTTCTGTTACAATTCCTTGTGTTAAAAACAGACAAATAATGGAAAAGCGCACACTTTCCATTATATTATTATATTTTTACATTATAGACCGTCCACACGTCCTTGTCAATGCCTATTTTGTGAATAAAATGCCAATCATTTTGTAAAATAGTAGCGATTTCTATTGCAATTTGTCAGATTGGAAGTGGCAGTGTTATGAATCAGCGCAATGTTCTAAATATCGTCAATTTTCTGCGCACCGTGGAACCGCGCGAGCGCTACAGCCTTACCGCCCCCGTATACAAACAGCTGAAACTGCTGAAACAGCATGCGCTCCCCCATACCTTTCTTTTGCAATACGATGTGCTGTGCAGTCCCGCGTATTTGCAAATTCTGCGCGACGGTTATGATGCCGCGCTTACGGAATACGGCGTTTGGCTGGAAATTGTACAGCCGCTGGCAGAGGATGCGGGGCTGCCCTGGCGCGGAAAGCAAGCTGTTTGGGACTGGCACGCAAACGTTGGTTTTTCTGTGGGATACGAGCCGGCGGTTCGCGAAACGCTCATTGATGTTCTGTTTGAAAAATTCAAAACGGTGTTTGGTTACTATCCTCGCGTCATGGGCTCCTGGACGATTGACGCACACACCCTCTCCTACGCGGCGGAGCGCTATGGGCTGGATGCCTCCTGCAATTGCAAGGATCAGTGGGGAACAGACGGCTATACCGTTTGGGGCGGCTATTGGAACGGAGCCTATTATCCGGCAAAACGCAACATGTTCTGCCCCGCGCAGAGCAAGGCGGAGCAAATTTCCGTCCCGCTGTTTCGTATGCTGGGCTCTGACCCCATCTATCAGTATGACGAGGGCCTCAGCCTACAGGACGGCGGCACCACCGCGCAGCGTGTCATTACCCTGGAGCCATCCTGCGACGCGGGGTCAAACCCGAAATGGATTGACTGGTTTTTACACGAAATGTATGAAAACGAGTGCCTGGGCTACGCCTATGCGCAGGCCGGGCAGGAAAATGCCTTTGGCTGGCGGCGCATGAAAGTGGGGCTCCCCTATCAATTTGCGCAATTCGCCAAACTGCGTGAGCAGGGGCTTTTACAAATTGAGACCCTGGGCGAGAGTGGGCGCTGGTTCCAAGGCCGCTATGACGAAACCCCCGCTACTTCTATCGTCAGTTATCACGATTGGAAGCAGCAGGGGTGCAAGACCGTTTGGTATAACTGCAAAAACTATCGGGCGAACGTGTTGATTGACGGTACGCGCTTTTGGATTCGTGACATGTTTTTATTCCGGGATCAATACGCAGAGCGCTACCTGACACAAACGGAGCCTTCGCAGGTGCTGCGCTTCGATAACCTGCCGCTGATGGACGGCAACCGCATGAGCGGCGGCGGAATCCGCGCGGGCATTTATTGTTACAACGGCGAGCAGGAGCTGCATTGCGTGCAGTTTCACTGCGAAAACACGGGTGAAGACAGCATCCGCGTCACCTTTTCGCAAACTGAAATCGGCGATGTTGTCATGCATTTTTCCCCGGACGCGCTGCGCGTTATCGTGGAGCCATCGGACGTGAATTTTCGGATGCTTGCAAAATTTTCGACTGAAAGCACCGAGCTGCCGACGCTTGTTGCCGCAGATGAGAACACCCTGCAACTCAAACACAACGGTTTTTCCTATTCCGTCTCGCTCACGCGCGGGCGGCTGCAAAACTTCAATATGTACCCGATTGATGGCGAAATTTGTCTGCGTTTGAACGCTTAAGTTTGGATATCCTATTAGAAATGACTGACATTTCTAAAGGAGTATTCCGATATGGCTAATTTATTGATTCATGAAAGCTCTCCCTATTTGCTGCAGCATGCAAACAACCCGGTCAACTGGTACCCCTGGGGGGAAGAAGCGTTTCAGCAGGCACGCTTGCAGGATAAGCCTGTGTTTTTGAGCATTGGGTATTCCACCTGCCATTGGTGCCATGTCATGGCGCATGAAAGCTTTGAGGATGCCCAGGTCGCAAGCATCCTAAACCGCGGGTTCATCAGCATTAAGGTGGATAAGGAGGAGCGCCCGGATATCGACAGCATTTATATGAGCGTTTGCCAAGCAGTAACAGGCTCCGGCGGCTGGCCGCTGAGCCTGTTTTTAACTTGGGAAAAAAAACCGTTTTTTGCGGGGACCTACTTTCCAAAACGGCGCCGCTATGGCTCTCCCGGCTTTATTGACTTATTGCAGGCCATTCAAGGGCAGTGGCTGCAGGAGCGCGGAAAACTGCTGCGCTCCGCTTCAAAGCTTGTGACGCAGCTGCGGCAGAATAACACTATGATTCAAGGCAATGCAGAAGATTCACAGCTGCTGACTGAACACGCATTCCGGGCGTTGGAGCGCGGCTTCGATGCCGATTTCGGCGGATTCGGTGCCGCGCCGAAATTCCCTTCCCCGCATAACCTTCTTTTTTTAATGCATTATGCCCAAATCAGCGGAAATCCGGACGGTCTCACCATGAGCGAGAAAACCCTGCAAAGCATGTACCATGGCGGCATTTTTGACCAAATCGGCTTCGGTTTTTCGCGCTATTCCACAGATAGCCAGTGGCTGGTTCCTCACTTTGAAAAAATGCTCTACGATAACGCGCTGCTCATCCTTGCTTATACGCAGTGTTACAGTTTCACCAAAAATAGCCTTTACCAAGAAGCTGCAGCGCGAACCATCACCTATGTGCTGCGGGAACTGCAACATCCGCAGGGTGGCTTTTTCAGCGCTCAGGATGCGGACAGCGAAGGCGAGGAGGGAAAATATTATGTCTTTACACCGCAGGAGCTGGAAGCTGTTTTGGGCAGAGAGCAGGCGGCATTGTTCTGCACACATTTTGGCTTCAGCTCCCAGGGCAACTTTGAGGGAAAGAATATACCAAACCTGCTGCACCGCCCCGCGCCTGATACGAGGCTGGAGCCGCTGCGGGAAAAAGTGCTCCGCTACCGGCGCACACGCTATGCCCTGCACCGGGACGACAAGGTGCTCACGGCTTGGAACGCCTTGATGATTGCCGCGCTTTGCAGCGCCTATGAGCAGTTTCAAACCGAGGATTACCTAACACAGGCAAAGCGAGCGCTAGAATTTTTGGAAACCAATCTGTTTGAAAGCGGCAGACTTTGCACCTCCTGGCGCGCAAACCGGCGCAGCGGCGCGGGGTATTTGGAGGATTATGCGTTTTTAATTTACGCCTACCTTGCTTCCTATCGCGTGACACTGGATGCACAGGCTCTGGAAAAAGCAATCCGCCTCGCGGAACGAACACTGAGCCTATTCGCGGATAAAGAGGGTGGCGGCTTTTTTCTTTACGGTACGCACAGCGAATCTTTCTTCCTGCGCCCCAAAGAGGTTTACGACGGAGCCATTCCCTCCGGCAACTCCGTTATGCTGCGGAACCTGCATACCTTGTCCCTGCTGACCGGCTCGCGGCGCTTTTTTGAGGAAACAGAAAAGCAGCTCGCCTTTTTGACCCGCGAAACAGCGGGTTACCCGGGCGGTTGCTGCTTTTTTCTGGATGTATGGCTGGATATCTTGTACCCGCAAAAGAAGATTATCGCTGTGTTGAACGGGCAGGACAGCATGGACGAAATACGCAAGGAGCTGCCCTCGGACGCTCTGGTTGCAGTATACCCCCGCGAGACGCCGGAGTACCCCCTAAAAAACGGAAAAACCACTTTTTATGTCTGCGAAAACGGAATCTGTCTGCCACCGGAAAACACTATTCGGCAATCGTAACCGGCTGTGCATAATCAACACCGAAGGTATCCACCGTCATCGCTTTGATGCAAACATCCTCAATCGGGCGATCCGAATAATCTGTTTGGGCAGTTGCTATTTTATCAACGGTCTCAATCCCGCTGAGCACCTGGCCAAACGCGGCATATTGCCCATCTAAGTGTGTTTTGTCCGTGTGCATAATAAAAAACTGTGCGCCTGCCGTATCATAAGGCGACAGGGACGGATTATTGGTTTCACTTAAGCGCGCCATGGAAAGTACACCGCGTTTATGCGGGATATCATTTTGCGCAAAGCCATTATCCCGGAATTCGCCCTTGATGCTGTAACCGGGGGAAATTTGGGTTTTCCCCTCATAGCCACCGCCTTGAATCATGAAATCGACTATTACCCGGTGAAAAACCTTTTTGTTATAAAACCCTTTTTTCGCCAAAGAGATAAAATTATTCACCGTGTTGGGAGCCTTCTCCGGGAACAGCTCCAAAACAATTTTTTCACCCGTCTCCAGTTCAATTGTTACCTGTGGATTTTTCATTGCATCTGCTCCTTGTTGTGATGGTATGGGAGGTGTATAGCTATCGGCCTTGCTTGGGCTGTCAGTTGTTCCGTTTACCGCCTTATCGCAGGCCGCCAACGGTAATGTGCACAACAGAAGCGCCAGAATGCATACAAAGCATCTCCTCATGATTCATTCTCTACCCCTTTACCTTTTGTATAATAGCTAATTTTCTCAATAACGGCCTGCTCATCAATCGGCTTTGACAGGTGATCATTCATGCCGCTTTCCATGCATTGGTCAATATCTTCCTTAAACGCATTCGCCGTCATTGCTACAATCGGAACCTGTTTTGCATAGGCAAAATCCAGTGCACGTATGGTGCGCGTTGCCTCTAAGCCGTCCATTTCCGGCATTTGGATATCCATGACAATCATATCATAGTAATCCTGTCTTTCGCGGAACAATTCCACCGCCCGTACACCGTTTTCAGCCGTATCTATATGCAGGCCGGTGTGCTCCAACAGCGCAAGAAAGATTTCACGGTTGATTTCCACATCCTCCGCCAAAAGGATGTTGACTCCCGAAAAATCACACGCTTCCTTGTCTTCGCTATACTTTATGTTGATATCCTTGATTGTGCTGCCGACAACGTCATTGATTGCATCCAGCACAGCAGAGGGAAACATGGGCTTTGTGACAAAATGGTTGATACCGATTGCACCCAAATCATCTTGAATATCACTCCAGGCCAGGAAGGAGGTGATGACAATCACCGTGTTTTTATCAATTTTGCTAATCAGTTTTTGAATGACATCCACGTTATCAATGCCGGGCATATCATAATCCAAAAAGATAATATCATATGGCTGTTTGGTTTCAAACGCTGTTTCAACCAGGTACTGTGCCCTGTCGCTTGTTTGCGCCACATCGCTGTTCAGTCCAAAGCTATCTAAAATTCGCTTAAACTGCTTACGAATGGACGCATCGTCATCCACCATCAAAATGCGCAGGTCTTTTGGCTCAATGCGGTCAAAAATGATGGAACGCTCCTGGTGTGAAGCACGCTCCAGCTCAATTTCAAAAAAGAAGGTAGAGCCGACATGCTGCGTGGATTCGACCCAAACGCGGCCGTTCATTTTTTCAACAATGCTCTTCAATATTGCAAGACCCAGCCCGGTTCCGCCAAAACGGCGCGAGATGCTGCCGTCCGCCTGTTCGAAGGACTGGAACAGGCGTGAGACTTGCTCGGGCGTCATGCCAATACCGGTATCCTTCACTTCAAAGAGCAGGATACTCTTTTTTTCATCCCGGCTCGTTTCGCGAATGCTCAACGAAATGTTGCCGCCCTCCGGCGTAAACTTAACCGCGTTGGATAGCAGATTCGTAATCACCTGAGACAGGCGTAAATCATCGCCAATATAGTTTAGGCAAAGATTTTTGCCGATATCCACCTCAAACTTCTGGCCCTTCTGCTCTGTCTTTTCAATAATCAAGTTGCAGGTTTTCATCAGTGTTTTTTCCAGATTAAACGGCTGATTTTCCAGTTCAAATTTGCCCGCTTCAATTTTAGACATATCCAGCACATCGTTGATAATACCCAACAGGTGGGCAGAAGATGCCTCAATCGTGGAGAGGCAGTAGCGCAGTTTTTTGATATCGCTGGTGCTGTCCGCAATTTTAGCCATGCCGATAATTGCGTTCATGGGCGTTCGCATTTCATGGCTCATTTTGGAAAGGAAGTCGCTCTTTGTTTTGCTTTGCGCCTGTGCAATTTCCATGGCTTTTTGCAAATCCTGCTGGGAGTGTGAAATACGAATAAACACAAAGGCCGCAAACAGACTGATGAGCAGCATGGCCAATGTCAACAGTATAATCGGCATTTGGTTATAGATTATTTCGCGCATATTGCCGGAATAATCTGAAATGGGTATTTGAACGGAAAGCTGCCAGGCCGTTGTGGGAATGGTCATTAAAGCCGCATAAACTTCTTCCCCGTTATGCAGAAGCATATGCTCAACCAAAACACCGCGCTGCGCATAACCCAAATTTTTATCAACGGTTTTTCTCAGCGCCCGCAACTCGTCAATGCTGTGAAAAATCGCATTCCCATTCTCTACGCGCGGTAAGTAAGCCGAATTGGCACAGTTGACTATTTTCCCTTGCGGAGACACCAACACCGCACCGCCGTTTGGGGAAGGCTTCAGCCCTTCAACCATCGCGATGAAGTAACCCAAATCAATGTCTGCGCCGGCAACACCCACAATTTTTCCATCGCCTTTTACTGCTTTCACGCAGGAGAGCACGAGTTTTCCGGATTTCGCATCCATATACGGTTCGGTAAAAATTGTTTTGCCGTCCGCCGCCTTGGCCGCCTGATACCATTCCCGCTCAAGATGGCTGTAGCCCTGCGGCGGCGTCCATGTTGTGAAATAGTAGCCGCCGTCCTCCATGCAAAGATACACGGTTTGGATATCGGGGTTACGCGCTTCGGCCATGCGAATGTAATTGATGCACGCATCCGGATCCTGTTGCAGCATATATTGTAAATCATCTGCAAATTGTTCCACTTGAGCGCGGCGCAGCTGCACCCAATCATTGAGCTGGGTGGCAGACTTCTCTGTAATCAACACCAACTTTTCTTGCTGGTTGTGCCAAAACACCTCTTCTTGAGTGCGGTTATTGATGACAAGTGTTAGCAGCAGGCAGGCGGCGAAGATAACGCCCAGCACCGCCAGCAGTACATTTGATTTCGTTCGTTTCGTGCGCAAAGGTTTCTTCCCCTCTCGTGCCGTAGCAAGGTGACTATAACATAATCCGATAAAAAATGCAATAAAATACGATTTTACTTTATGTTAATATGTGCCATAACGGTGCGCCGCCTGATACATGGCGATGACATTTTCTACCGGGGAATTATCCTGAATGGCGTGGGAAGGAGCGAACATATAGCCTTTGGCCGGCATCATCACTTGCAGCGTCTCCCGGCAATACTGCGCGACCTCCTGTGCGCTGCCTGTAGCCAGGGGGCCTGCCGTGGAAATGCAGCCATGAAAGGCGAGGCGCCCGCCAAAGTGTTGTGTCAGATAGTCCGGTGACATATACGCGGCCTCCGGCTGCAGGGTATCCACCCCGGTAACACCCATTGCAATAAAGTCTTCATACGCCCAGCTGGAGCTGCCGCAGCTATGCACCAAAACGGGCAGTTGATATGCCTTTGCCAAATCAATAAAGCGCTGGTGACGCGGGCGCAACACACGGCGGAACAAATCAAGGCTAGTCATCGGGGTGTGCTGCGTCCCCAAATCTTCACCGAGCCACATGAAATCGATTCTGCCGTTTGCTTTTTGAAGCAGGCGCTCCAAAATGCCGAGCTCCATATCCAGCTTCCTGTCCAACATGGCCAGCACCACTTCGTTTTCAGTGGCGAGCCCAACCAGGGTATCCTCCATGCCCATAATACGCCCGAGGGAATTGATGATGTCCGGGTATCCGGCGCTGCCGACATATAACGCGTAGTCCGCATAGCACGCCATGGCGCTGATTGCTTCTTCATAATCAAATTCATCCGGGGACGGAAAACGGTAGGCAGCAATGACCTCGTCACCGGCGTTCATCAAGGGAAAACGGCAAAAGTCCTGATATCCGCCGTAAGCGTTGGGTACCCAGCGGGTGTAGGAGCCGTAAACCGGGTCAACTTTCAGCCCCTCTATCTCCGGAAAGCGGTTTGTGCCGATAAATTTGGCGTGCACGCCCCGGAAATCTACGCCAAGCATATTGCAGAAATCATCATAGTTCTTTGCGCCCAGCACCTGCATGACCGCCGCGTGAACGGTTGGGTTTGCGCAGTAATCTATTGGGACACGGTCGGTTTGCTCCAGCGCAAAGCAGCGCCGCACCCGCTCGCGGGAGGTCATGGTTTCTTTTGCTTTTGCGATTCTGTACATATAGAGCCCCCCATTATTTATTGAAACTGCGATTGATACAGCTGCGCGTAAACGCCCTGCTGTTCCATTAAAAATGCGTGACTTCCCTGCTCCACGATTTCCCCATCCCGAACCACCAAAATCGTATCCGCATTTTGCACGGTGGAAAGGCGGTGCGCGATGACAAAGCAGGTTTTATGTTGCATCAACCGTTGCATCGCGTCTTGAATCTGCTGTTCGGTGCGGGTATCCACATTCGAGGTCGCCTCATCCAATATCAACATCTCAGCGTCCAGCAGCATGGCGCGGGCAATGGTTAAGAGCTGTTTCTGCCCCTGGGAAATATTCACACCCTCCTCACTCAGGATAGTCTGATAACCGTGCGGGAGAGACTGGATGTAGCTATGGATATGTGCCGCCTTTGCCGCGCCCTCCACCTCCTGCTGCGTTGCACCCACCTTCCCGTAAGCAAGGTTGTCATATACGCTGCCGTGGAAGAGCCAGGTATCCTGCAGCACCATGGCAAAGGCTTTGCGCAGGCTCCTGCGCGTTACGCCGGAGATATCCTGCCCATCAATAGTGATTGCCCCCCCTTGGGGATCGTAAAAACGCATCAACAGATTCACCAGCGTTGTCTTTCCCGCGCCGGTGTGGCCAACAATGGCAACCAAACTGCCGCTTTTTGCGTCCAGCGATAAATCACGTATCACCGGCTTATCCGGCTCATAAGCAAAGGCAACATGCTCCATCTGCACATGGCCCTGCCGAAAATCCAAATCGGGCGCACCCGGCGCATCTTCCGGTTCACAGGGCTCGTCTATCAAACGGAATACCCGTTCCGCCGCGGCCATGGCGGATTGCAGCTCGCTGAGAATATTTGCCATTTCGTTAATCGGCCCCGCAAACTTGCGTGAATACAGCACAAAGGAGGACAGGTCGCCGATTGAAATTCTGCCGAGCAAAAACAAGATTGCGCCGAGAACGCCGATGAGCGTCAGCGAAAGATTGTTAACAAAATTCACGCTTGGCCCAACGGCACTGCCGTAGTAATCCGCCATATAGTAGGCTTCCACGGCGCCGTCGTTTCGTTCATCAAAACGGGTCAAAACGGTTTCTTCCCGATGATAGGCCTTGATGGTTTTATGGCCGGAAATCATTTCCTCAATATATCCATTCAGCTCGCCGAGCTTTCCGCTGCGCTTACGATAAAGGGGGCGTACTTTTTTCGCCATATAGCGTGTAACAAAAATGGATACCGGAATGGTAATCACAAATACACTCAACAGCGGAAATGAGATAAAGAGCATGGCGATAAAGGAACCGAAAACCGTAATCACGCTGGTAGCAATCTGTAGCAAATCGCTGGAAAGGGAGGCATTCACCGTGTCGATATCATAGGAAATATGACTGATAATCTCCCCTGTTTGGTGGCGGTCAAAAAAGCCGACAGGGAGCGTGACAAGGCGGTGAAATACATCCTCACGCATCTGGCGCACCACGCGCTGGCTCAGACGAATCATCAGCACCGAAAGGATATAGCCCAGCACGGCAGAGGCAAGGTAAAACCCCAGCATGAGCGCGCAATAGTAAAACACGCGCTCAAACTGCACTCCCCCCGCCTTTTCGCCGATGGCATCAATCGCTTCGCCGGAAAGTTTGGGGCCGACGAGCGCCAATAGATTGCTGGAAACCGTGAGGAGAAAGGCAAGCAGCAGCATGCCTTTGTAGCGAAACAGGTATCCCCACATGCGCAGCAGCACCTGCTTGCGGTTCTGCGGCTTTTGTGGCATGGAACGTGGCATTTTAGGCAACGTCGCCACCCCCCATCTGGGACGCGTAGATTTCACGGTAGACCTCGCAGCTCTCCAGCAGCTCCTCGTGTCTCCCCTGCCCGATTACGCTTCCTTCCTCCAGAACGAGAATTTGATCCGCATGCATCAAGGAGCTGACACGCTGCGCAATGATGATACTGGTCGTCCGTTGAAATTCCAGGCTTATCGCCCGGCGCAGTAACGCGTCCGTGCGGTAGTCCAGTGCGCTGGAGGAATCGTCCAAAATCAAAATATCCGGCTGCGCGGCAAGAGCGCGGGCAATTAAAATGCGCTGTTTTTGTCCGCCGCTGACATTGGTGCCGCGCGAGGTCAGCGCATGCGCCAGCCCGTCATCCAGCCCGTCAATGAACTGCTTGGCCTGCGCAAGATAGGCGGCGTGTGCAATCTGCTCCGGCGGAATACCGCGCCCCAGGTCTATGTTTTCAGCAATACTATCCGCGAACAAGGCATCGTTCTGGAAGGTTACACCGAACATGCTGTGCAGCTCCCCCTCCGGGATACTGCGAATCGGCCTGCCGGATATGCGGATTTCGCCGCTGGTTACGTCATACAGGCGCATCAAAAGATGAATCAAAGTGCTTTTCCCGGAACCCGTTGCGCCGATTATCCCAAGCGTTTCCCCTTTGCCAAGCGAAAAACTGATATGCTGCAACGTGTTTTTGTGAGAAGGGAACGAAAAGGACACGTCATCGAACGTAATATGCGCTGGATCCGGCTGCGCGTTCCAGAAAGACAGCTGCGTAACCGGCAGGTCAACCGGCATATCCATCACCTCAGCTAGGCGCTTTGCAGAGGCGCTCGCCTTGGAATATACAATAAAAATGCGTGTAATCGCCTGCATAGCGCTGAGAATAATGGTAAAATAGGATAAAAACGCAACAATGGTACCCGGCTGCGTTGCACCGCTGTTCACACGGTAGGCACCCAAAAAAATGACAAAGGTCATACCGCAATTCAAGAGCAACCCCATAGCCGGATTTGTGACAGCCATGGTAGTGCCCGCCTTTTGCTCCCGCTCGGATAAATCCAGGTTTGTCTTGTCAAAGCGCTTGATTTCATAGTCCGTTTTTGACAAGGCCTTAATAATACGAATCCCCGTGATATTCTCCCGCACCGTGCGCACCATGCGATCCACCGCGCGCTGCGTCTGTGTATACAGGGGAATTCCTTTTTTGGAGATGCGGTAAACTAAAACAGAAGCAATCGGCAGCATGGCAACCAAAATCAGCGTCAGCACCGGCTCAATAAACAGGGTTATCAGGATGCCGCCGACCAATAAAATGGGGGCGCGCACACCCATGCGCTGCACCTGACCGAGCATTTGGTGGAGGTTATAGGTATCCGAGGTCAACCGCGCTTCCAGCGAGGGGATGGTAAGCTTATCCACCTGCAGGCAGGAAAGCTTTGTGGTCTTTTCAAACACATCGCGGCGAATACGCCTTGTGGTATCCCGCGCGACACGCGCAGCCATACGGTTTGCTATGATGTTAAACACAACGCACAGCACCGCGCAGGCCAGCATCAACAGCCCCCAGAGTAAAATGCGCGGAATGCTGTTTTGTTTGACCACAACATCGATAATGTGTCCCAGCAATAGCGGCAAAAGCAAATCCGTAATTGTGCCGCCAAACTTGATGACAAGCCCCCAGGTCATGCGCTTGGTATACGGCTTGAGGTAAGAAAAAACAAACTTCATGCCTCCGGAACACCCCCATCCTCCAGCGATACGCGCTCCATGGCTCGCTGCATCACAAGTTCCAACATTTCATTCAGCTGTGCGCGCTCCTGATTGCCAAAGGGTTCCAGCAGATAGGTGTTCCATTCCTGCAAGACACTTCGAATCCGCGGGAACAGCTCCTGCGCCTTTTCTGTCGGGAAAATTTGCATCACGCGCTTATCCTGCGCCTTGGGCTCCCGAGTAATAAACCCGTTTTGCTCCAAAAACGCAAGTTGGCGCGTGATGTTGCTTTTATTCACGATAATGGCTTTCCCCAGCTGATCCTGCGAGATTCCGGGGTTTCGGCAAACAGCCAGTATATAACTCTGCTGAATACCACTGAGCCCCTCGGACTCAAACAGCTTTTGCTGGTACAGCGCGGCGCAGCGCGCAATACGGTTGATGCATTTGTTCACCGTAGGCAAGATATCACTTCCAAACGTCAATTAGTTGCGCCCGCAACTAATTATAGTTTACTACGAATGGAAGGCCTTGTCAAATTTTGCAAAAAATACATCCAGATAATCATAGGGCAACAGCTTTCCCGCAGCGTGTAGCGCTAAAAGCGCCGCGCGGTCAACCAGCTGTGCGCCGCAGGTTTCACCCTCCTGCAAACAAACTTCATTCAAAGCTATGGCCTGATGAAACAAAAATACATCCAAAAAGCTGTCTTCATATTGCCTGGTAAAGCGGAACACCTCCGCTCCGCCGTCAAGCTGCAGCCCGGTCTCCTCCGCTACCTCGCGCGCAGCTGCCTGCACTGCATCCTCCCCCGCAAGTGCGGAGCCGCCTGTGCACTCCCACAGCCCACCATAGGGCTTTTGCGGCACGCGCTTGGTGAGCAAAAAACGCGCACCGTCAAACAACCAAACATGCACCACGGTGTGAAAACTGCCCGGCGGAATCGGTTCCCCGCGCCGCAATAGACGGCCCGTTGGGCGGCGCGTTTCATCCAATTCATCCCATCGTTCAGGCATGGCAAACACGCTCCAAAACCGGCAGCAGCTCCAGCCAATCACGAATATACAGGTGCTCGCAGGCCGGCGGGTCTATCTTGGACTCATCCCGGTATTCGCATTCCAGAGGGCTGTCATACCAAACGGGAAAAATCCCGACTGCACTGGCCCCCATCACATCACAGCGCTTGCTGTCGCCGCAGAACCAGGCCTGCTGCGCCGTGATGCCGGCCTTGCGCAGGGCAAGCTCAAAAAGCATGGGGTTCGGCTTGCGCACCATATAATCGCTGGATGCAAGAAAAAACTCAAAGCGGTTTTCAGGCAGCAGGCGGTCAATGCGCTTTTTGAGTGTCAAGCCGGAAAAGCCGATATTGCTGATGACCGCCATGCGTATCCCCTGCTTATTCAGCAGCGCAATTACCTGTTCCACATGCGGCATTAACTCGCCTGCCGTGGCATGGTCCCAAAAGATTTCCTCCAGCTCCTGATGAGATTTGGAGAAATACAGCCCCATGTATTCATAGCCAAGTCGCTGCATATTGTGGTTGTGAATTTCCATGCCGGCCTTGCGCACAACATTGCACGGACCATAAAACAAGTCCTCAGAAAAGCGGCAGACCTGCTCGGCGTTTAGATTTTGCGGGTTTTCAATCGCATATTGCAGCACAGCCTCCATCCCGCGCACACCGTTAAAATTCGGTTCATGCAACAGCGTGTGGCCGTAATCAAATAGCACCATACTTGGTTTGTTCATCTGTTTTCTTCTCCCACGAAACTACTTGGCGCAACGTTGCGGTTGCGCCAAGTTCATTTTTATAAATCGTAATACTTCTGGAACTCCATCGGGTGCGGTATGCCGCCCACTTCCAACGCGTCGCTGCGGATTTTACGCAGCTGGTCGGCAATCAAGCCCTTGGTAAACACCCCACCCGCAAGCAGGAACTCGTGATCCTGCTCCAGAGCGTCCGCCGCCTCGTCTAAAGATTTCGGCAGCGCCTTGACGACCTTTTTTTCTTCCTCGGTCAGCTGATACATGTTCTTATCGTAGGGACCAAAGCCGAGCTTGGTGGGGTCAAGCTTGCGCTGAATGCCGTCGAGCGCCGCCATGGCAATTGCGGCATAGCACAGGTAGGGATTCGCCGTTGCGTCCGAGGGGCGGAACTCAAAGCGTTTATCCTCCGGCGCTTTCGCGTAGCCGGGAATGCGGATGACGGAGCTGCGGTTGGCCGTTGCAAAGCAGATGGTCACAGGCGCCTCGTAGCCCGGAACCAGGCGCTTGTAAGAATTGGTCGTTGGGCAGGTAAAGCCCATGAGCGCCGGTGAATGCAATAAAATGCCGCTGATGGCATACAGGGCTGTTTCGCTCAAATCAGAATAGCCCGCCGCATCAAAAAATACCGGCTTGCCCTGATTGAACATCTGCAGATGCACATGCATACCACTGCCGCATTCGCCGAAAAAGGGCTTGGGCATGAACGTAACGGTTTTGCCGTTTTGCAGCGCCATATTTTTCACGATATACTTGAGTTTTTGGGTCCTGTCCCCCATTTCCTTCAGGGTTGAAAAGTTTACTTCAATTTCAACCTGGCCAGGACCTCCGTTTTCACTGTGGTGATATTTTACCGGCACACCGTTTTCCTCTAATGCCCGTACCATTTCATTACGCAAATCAAAGCTGACGTCATAGGGCAAATCCGCATGGTAGCCCTTATGTCCCTGCACCTTAAAGCCCGGATTGTTGGAGGCGGGGTCATAGGGGCTGTGAATGGTGTTCCAGCCCGCCTGCTGCGAATCCAGGTGCACCTCAATATGATTCTGCTGGTTGCGGTATTCCACATTATCCAAAATATAAAACTCAAACTCCGGCCCAAACAGGCAATAATCAGAAACACCGGTATCCGCCAAAAAGCGCTCCGCCTTTTCCGCCACAAAACGCGGGTCATTGTCAAAACGTTCATACTGCTCGCCGATGGTGTAGATGTCACCAATCATGGAAATTGTCGGCAACTCCACCATGGGGTCATAGAACGCGCTGGATAAATCGGGAATAAACACCATATCCGACTTTTCCACCGTCAAAAAGCCATAGCTGGAACCGTCAAAGCCGATTCCTTTCGTGAGCAGCGACTCCGTGAAACGCTCCACCGGAATGGTTAAATGATGCCATCTGCCGTCCAGGTCAATTTCTTTAAAATCAACCATCAAAATACCGTTTTCTTTCACAAAATCCTGAAAATCCTGGAAGTTCCGAAACATAGCAGACTCCTTTTTCTTTTATATTTTTTTACCAGTGTAACACCTGCGTAAACATCGGTCAAGAAAAATACACCTTTGGATGCTTTTTTCCAAAGGTGTATTTTTGTTATCGTCAATTTCTTCGAGTTGCATCATATTCCCCGAAAAAGTCGTTCGGGCAAAATAGCTGGAGAAGGTAAACTCTTTTATGCTGTATTCTGTTTTTATCAGTTTCGCGGCAGGGATTTGATTGCCGTCAATGGATTGGCTTCCACATGCGGGAAGGGAAAAGGAATTTCAATATATTGACGCTGAAGTAATACTGATTTACCTCAATATTTCTCATTTTGGTATAAATCCCAAATTTCCAGCAATTGTTTCACGCCATCTTCTGCGGAAACTTTGCCTTTTTCATATGCCTTCTTTATTTTGTCATATTCCTCCATCGCTCTTGTTGCCGCTTTCTTGCATGCTGGAACTGTTATGCTCTCGGTATAAAGCGAGGAGCGATAAGCGTTATATGTGCTTAGAAAATCTTTGTCAGCGTCATAGGGAAGTTCAGATAAAAGCTTATCCAACGCTTTATTAAATTGATATTTTTCTTCTCCGTAAAAAAGGCTATCGTTTATCAATTGCCGTTCTTCGGACAATCTACCGTTCGTGTCCCGAAGGCTCATAACCCAGTTGTTGTATGTTTTGCCTGCTTCTAAAATGCGTGTTTGCAGATCATAGGCTTTTTGACGAATTTGCAGCCGTTCCGCTTCGGTTGTCGCTTTTTGGGCTTGCTCAACCAAACCTTTTAAGTTTTCTTTTTCCCGGTACAAACTATCTTTATAAGCCTGCTCTTCCGGCGTCAAAGCGTGTGGATCTGCAGTTGATGTTTGACTTGTTTCACTATCAGAAACAGGGTGTGTAGTATCAGATGAAAATGCGCTGTGGTTCCGAGTAGTATTTGTTGTTACAGTGCTGCCCGGAGCTGTCAGCGTT
>JAVBPP010000016.1:0-39359 GCA_031549535.1 Oscillospiraceae bacterium | reverse complement strand
GTGTGAGCGAAGCGCAGTCTTGTCCTGTTCCGTGAGCTCGCCTGAAAACTCGTAGACGACAGCGGTTCGCACAATGGGACGCTCGCCCTGCGTTATCATTTGAATGCACTGTGCGCACGAGTCGGCCCGCTGGTCATACTGCCCGGGCAGGTATTCCACGGCGAACACGCCCTCCCCGGAGCAGGGTAGGCTGTCATAGACCCTGTCCACATTCGGCTCGGAAAAAATGGTGGCCGCCGCGCGGGCAAAGTCCGCCTCGCTCAGCCCCTGCACGTCATAGCGCTGAAACAAGCGCAGGCCGTTGAGGCCGGAGAGCCCCAGTGTCGCGCGTAAATCCGCAAGCAATTGCTGCGCCTCCACAGCAAAACCGTCCCGCTTTTCCACAAAAATTCGTTTGACATCACCCATGCAAGCGAACCTCCCCAGTAATTTAAAAATACGAACTAAGTATAACACAAACAAACCCCTGAGTATATAGAAAAAAACAGAGAAAAGCGTCTGCTTTTCTCCGTAAAAATGGTGCAAATTCTATTTGGATTTGGTATCAGCTGAAATCCCGCCCCGTTTCGTCCAGCAAACGCCTGCGTATGATGGAAACGTTTCGCGCCCCGGTGCCCGCCCCGGCAAGCAGGGTGTCGCTGAGCAGGGCGGCGTTGAGGTTAACGCTGTTCCCGGCGGCAAGGGTGGTTTGGAGCGTAGCGCAGTCCGCCTCTTGCGCAAAGGCGTATTGCCGGATAAAGTCACAGAGGTTGACGGTTTTTATCCCCTTTTTACTCTTCTTTTCTGCGGGTAAATTCCCCGTGTCCAACAACGCTTGCGCCGTTTCGGCAAAGGCTGCGGCCTGTTCCGGAGCATCAAACTGAAAGCGCAGGGTATACTCCGCCGCTGCTATCTGCGCGCTGTCCTGCTCCGGCTCCGCCGCGGCGCAAATGGAAAGCCCCTCCGGCATAACGGCGGCAAGTGCGGCGCATAGCGTTTCCGGCTCGCTGTCGTCCACGATGCGGATATCCATCGGCTCATACACCCCTTCCTGCCCCAGCGGCAGCGGGAGGGGAAAGGTGAGGTAGGGATGCGGGTTAAAGCCCTCAGTATACCACAGCGGCAGCTTAGCCCTGCGCACGGCGCGGGTCATGGTGCGCATGACATCCAGGTGAGAAATGTAGGTGCAGGCACCGTTTTTGGCATACCGGAAGCGAATTGTTTTCATAGAATTGTCCTTATTTTACATAGGAATTGTAAAACGCCTCGCTGGCGGCGTAAAAATCGGCAACGCTGCCGTCATTTTTAATCACATAGTCCGCCATTTTTTCGCTTTCACTGGTCTGGAACTGTTTCTCTTCGCCCTGGTCATATTCGCGCAGTTTTTCAATGGAGCCGCCGTCACGGTCGGAACCGCGGGCGAGCATACGCTCGTAGCGCATCATATCGTCGGAAATAACAACGTCCACCAGCACAAAGTCAGCGCCGAACGCCTCCTTGAAAAATTTCACGTCCGAAAGCGGGCGGATGCCGGAAACCAGATACACAGGGACATTTGCTTCCTTAATTTTCTTTACAATCTGCTCCGGGAAAAAGGTCTGGCCGTTTGCGCTCATGTATTTGTGGGATGTTTTGTGCAGGTTTTCACGCGTGAGCTCCAGCCCGTCCTGCGTGGCCAGCTCGCGCACCACATCGCCAATCGAAATCATGGGCAGGTCATAGGTCTTGGCGAGATATTCTAAAAAAAAGTCCTTACCTGTCCCGTTTTTACCAACTGCTGCGATTACCATAGTTTGCCTCCGTTTTTGTTGTTATGTTAGGCGCTTGCGCATACGCCGCAGGGAAGGCTTTTGGAAGTCCGCTACCGCGTATGTTTCGCAATTGCATACTGGATAATAGTACGCAAAAACAGGCGGCTTGTCAATGCCCAGCTTCGGGAATATCCGCGACTCCATAATGGCTTGCATGCAAGGTAGATTGTCCTTGCTCACAAAACAATGAAAAAAATTAAACTTTTTCAACAACAGAAATACCTTGCTCCAGCAGCTCCTGATACAGCCGCAAATAGTCCCCGGCGGATTTGTTCCAGCTGTTGTCGCAGGTCATGGCGCGTTCTGTCAGAGCCTGCCAGGCGGCTTTATCCCGGTAACAGGCAAGGGCGCGCAGAATGGCGTCCTGCATATCGTGGGCGTTATAGCTTTGGAAGGTGAAGCCGTTGCCCTTGCCGTCCCCGCTGTCGCTGACGGTATCCGCAAGGCCGCCCGTCAGGCGCACGATGGGGATGGCTCCGTAGCGCAGGGCAATCATTTGGGAGAGGCCGCAGGGCTCGCTTTTGGACGGCATGAGGAACAAATCCGCGCCGGCGTAAATTTTCCGCGCCAAATCCGGGATAAAACCTCCATAAAAGGCGCATTGCTGCGGAAATTCCGCCGCGAGGGAGCGGAAAAACGCCTCGTATTCATAGTCGCCGGAGCCGAGTACCACCAATTGAAGCGCCTGCCCGGCAAGCAAGTCCCGCATGACAGTGCGCACCAAATCCAGCCCCTTATGGCTCACAAGGCGCGTGACCATGGCCAGTATGGGGGTATCCGCCTGCTCCGGCAGACTGAGCTGCTGTTGCAGGGCAGCTTTATTTTTTGCCTTCCCCTGCGTTTGCTTTGCGCTGAAAGGAGCCGCGAGCAGCGGATCCGCCTGCGGGTCATAGCTTGTTGTGTCAATGCCGTTGAGGATGCCGCGCAGCTTGCCCGCCCGCAGGCGCAGCATGGGGTCAAGGCCGTGGCTGTACCAGGGGTCGAGAATTTCATTGGCGTAAGACGGGCTGACGGTGGTGACGGCGTCGCAGCATTCAATACCGCCCTTCATCAGGTTGATGTTGCCGTCAAAGGTCAGCAAGGGGTACTCCGCGTCGGAAAGGCCGAACACGTCGCCCAAAATCTCTCTGCCATAAATGCCCTGGTACTGCATGTTGTGGATGGTGAACACCGTTTTAATGCCCTCATAGCCCGGGCGCGCGGCATACTGTGTGCTGTAATACACGGGGAGCAGGGCAGTCTGCCAATCGTTGCAGTGCAGGATATCGGGCTTAAAGTCAATATAGGGAATCATCTCTAACACGGCGCGGGCAAAAAAGGCGAAACGCTCGCCGTCGTCAAAATGGCCGTAGAGATTGGCGCGTTTGAAATAGTATTCATTGTCGAGCAAATAATACTGAATGCCACCCGCCTCGGCCTCAAAAATACCGCAATACTGCCTGCGCCAGGAGACGGGGACAGTGATACTTGTTACGAAGCGCATTTGCTCGCGCAGGGCGGCGGGGACGGATTCATACAGCGGCAGCACCACACGGCTGGCCGTGTGCAGCCTGCGCAATGCCTGCGGGAGGGAGCCTGCCACTTCGGCCAGGCCGCCGCTCGCGGCAAAGGGCAGCGCTTCGCTGGTTGCAAATAAGACCTTCATAGAACGCTAGCCTCCTTTATACTGCTATGCCTTTGCCCACATAGATGGGGAAGGTTGCCTCCCCGCTGAGTGTCCGCTCCGGATGAATGAGGGCGTTTTTATCGGTTATGACACAGTTGATATGCGCGTTTTCGCTGACATAGCTGCCCTGCAACAAAACGCTGTCCCTCACCACCGCGCCCTTGGCCACCTTTGCGCCGCGGAAGAGGATGCTGTTTTCCACCGTGCCCTCAATGCTGCAGCCGTCCGCAATCAAGCTGTTGGAGACCTTGGCCGCAAGGCCGTAAAGGGCAGGCACCTCGTCACGCACCTTGGTATAAACCGGCCGCCCGGCCAAAAAGAGGGAGCGGCGGTTTTCCGCTTGCAGCAGCTCCATAGAAATATCATAATAGCGCTGCAGCGAATCTACGATGCGCACAAAGCCCTCCGGACGGAAGCCATACAGCGCAAGTTTTTCCAACCGGCTGCGCAGAAAATGTTCTTCAAAATCCTGCCTTCTTTCGCTGGCGGCCTCGTTGAGCAGCCGTTCCAGCAGGGCTTTTTTCAGCAGATAGATGTGGGTGATATAATCCCCCTCGGCGCTGTCGTCTTTCGAAGCGAAGCTGCAGGCAGTGATGCGCCCGGCGGCATCCGCCTGCGCGCGCAGCAGCTGCGGCAAAGCGGGCAGCCTGCCGCTGCAAAGGCCAACGGTGATATCCGCGCCCGTGCGCTCATGCTGCGCCATCAGCGCCGCAACATCCAGGTTGCATAAAATGTTGCTGTCGCAGAGCAAAACGTACTCCTCGCCGGTATCCCGGAAAAAATCCCGCAGCCCCATGAGCGCTTCCAGCCGGGTTTGATAGATGCCGGCGCTATCCCCGGAGCTAAACGGCGGGAGCAGGAACATGCCGCCCGTTTTCCGCGCCAAATCCCAGGGCTTTCCCGTTCCCAAATGGTCCATCAGAGAGCGGTAGTTGCTTTTTGTCACCACGCCGACCTTGGAAATTCCGGCGTTCACCATGCCGGAGAGGGGGAAATCAATCAGCCGATACCGGCCCGCAACCGGAACGGAGCCCATGGTGCGCAGGGCGGTCAGCTCCGGCAGCGCGGAATCATAGGAGTTGGAAAAAATGATGCCTAACACCTGTTTTGCCAGCATTACGCATCCCCTCCTTTCGCTTCCAGCATTTCTTTGGGTTTTACAACGCTGCCCGCGGGCAACGTTACGCCCGGCCCCACCACCGCAACGCCCCAGTGCGAGAGGTCGTCCATCTCCTCCGGGCGGCCGCCCACCACGGCGCCCGCGCCGACAACGGCGTTTTCCGCCACAATGGCGTATTGCACCTGGGCGTTCTCTTCAATCACCGCGCCGGGCATGATAATGCTATCCCGCACCACGGCCCCGGACTTCACCGTGACATTGGAAAATAAAATGGAAAAATCTACAGCCCCCTCCACCTCGCAGCCTTCTGTAATCATGGCGTGCTGCACGGTGGCCTGCGGGGCGATATAATGCGGGGGAGCGGAACGGTTCCGCGCGTAAATCTTCCAGTCATTGTCGTTCAAATCCAAATCCACCTTGGGGTTCAGCAAATCCAAATTTGCCTCCCACAGGCTGTCAATGGTGCCCACATCCTTCCAATAGCCTTCATAGGCGTAGGCAAACATCCGCTCGCCCGCCGCATGCATGGCAGGGATGAGGTCATGGCCGAAATCATTGCCGGAGGCGGGGTCAGCCTCGTCCGCAATCAAATAGCTGCGCAGCTTGCTCCAAGTGAAAATATAAACGCCCATGGAGGCTTTGTTGCTGCGCGGCTCCTTCGGCTTTTCTTCAAACTCGGCGATGGAGCCGTCCCCGTTCACCAGCATCAGCCCAAAGCGGGAGGCCTCCTCCCAGGGCACCTCCAGCATGGCGATGGTGCAATCCGCCTGCTTTGCCTTGTGGTATTGCAGCATATTGGCGTAATTCATCTTATACACATGGTCGCCGGAAAGAATGAGTACATAGTCCGGGTCGTAGCGGTCGATGAAGTTCATGTTTTGATAAATGGCGTTGGCAGTGTTTTTATACCACTGGCTGCCGCTCACCTGCTGGTAGGGGGAGAGGATATGTACCCCGCCGTTCTCCCGATCCAAATCCCAGGGCTGACCGTTGCCGATATAGTCGTGCAGCTCCAGCGGCTGATACTGCGTGAGCACACCCACGGTGTTAATGCCGGAGTTGACGCAGTTGGAAAGCGGAAAGTCGATGATACGGTATTTTCCGCCGTAGGGGACGGCGGGCTTTGCGATGTTTTTTGTCAGGACCCCCAGGCGGCTGCCCTGCCCGCCCGCGAGCAGCATGGCGATGCATTCTGTTTTACGAGCCATAAGTACCTCCCTCATTTTCTGCTATCAGATATACGCCGGACAGCCCGGCGAGATGCAAACGGATGCTTTGCGCCCTGCCGTGGGCGGAAATCGCCTCGCTGTTCACAAGGCCTGTCGTCCCAACGCCCTGCCCGCCGAAACGGGTTTCGTCGCTCTGCAGCACAACGCGGTAGCTGCCCTGCTCCGGGACGCCGATGCGGTAATCCTCCCGCTCCACGGGGGTAAAGTTCAGTGCGGCAATCAGGCTGTTCCCGGCGCTGTCCCGCCGCAGGAAGGCAAACACGCTGTTGGCGCTGTCGTCACTGATGAGCCATTCAAAGCCCTCCCAGCCGCAGTCCTGCTCCCAGAGCGCGGGCGTTTCACGGTAAAAATGGTTGAGTGTGCGCGAGAAAAGCCGCAGAGCGCTGTGCGCCGGGTAATCCAGCAGCAGCCAATCCAGCTCCTGCTTATCGTTCCATTCAATGAACTGCCCGAATTCCTGCCCCATGAACAGCAGCTTTTTACCCGGGTGCGCCGTCATATAGCTGAGAAACAAGCGCATACCCGCAAACTGCCGCGCATAACCCCCCGGCATTTTGGAGAGCAGCGAGCATTTGCCGTGCACCACCTCATCGTGGGAGATGGGCAGAATAAACTGCTCGGAGAAGGCGTAAAAAAACGAAAAGGTCAGGCTGTTGTGATGGTGGCTGCGGTAGACACTGTCCATGGAGCAGTAGCGCAGGCTGTCATTCATCCAGCCCATATTCCATTTGTAGTCAAAGCCGAGGCCGCCCTCCTGCGCGGGCTTGGTTACACCCGGCCAGGTGGTGCTTTCCTCCGCAATCAGCAGGGCACCGGGCTGCTCTCGCCGGACTGTTTCGCTGAGCTTTTGCAAAAAGGAAACGGCCTCCAGATTCTCACGCCCGCCGTATACATTCGGCAGCCATTCGCCGTCCTTGCGCCCGTAGTCCAGATACAGCATGGAGGCCACGGCGTCCACGCGCAGGCCGTCGATGTGAAAACGCTCCAGCCAAAACAGGGCGCTGGAGAGCAAAAAGCTGCGCACCTCGCAGCGGCCGTAGTCAAACACGCGTGTGCCCCAGAGCAAATGCTCTCCCCGCGCGCTGTCGGCGTACTCATAGCAGGGCGTGCCGTCAAATTCATACAGGCCGTGGGCGTCCTTGGGAAAATGCGCGGGCACCCAATCCAATATCACGCCGATTCCGGCGTTGTGGCAGGCGTTGACAAAGCCTTGCAAGGCCTCAGGCATGCCATAGCGGGAGGTAGGGGCAAAATAGCCCGTGACCTGATAGCCCCAGGAGCCGTCAAAGGGGTGCTCCATCAACGGAAGCAGCTCAATATGGGTGTAGCCCATGTCAAGCACATAGGGGATGAGCTGCTCGGCCAGAGCGGTATAAGAAAGGGTGTTTCCGTCCGCATAGCGCCGCCAGCTGCCCGGGTGCAGCTCATAGATATTCATCGGCAGGCGATTGTGCGCTTGTTCGCAGCGCGCCTGCAGCCAGGCGGCGTCCGTCCAGGGAAAGTCCGGCGGAATATAGTATTTTGAGGCTGTGGCGGGGCGCGTTTCATAGTGAAAGGCGTAGGGGTCGCTTTTCAGCAGCTTACGCCCGTCCCGTGTGATGATTTCATACTTATAGGCGGCCAGCGGCGAGATGCCCGGGAGCTCCGCCTCCCAAATGCCCTGCTCGGTCAGGCGGCGCATCGGGTGGGCACGCTCCCAGCCGGTGAAATCGCCCGTAACCCCAACGGCGGCGGCGTTCGGCGCAAAAACGCGGAACACGGTGCTCTCCCCGCTTGGGTGTGCGCCCAAAAGCTCGTAGGCGCGGGCGTTTGTACCCTGATGAAACAAATAAATCGGGAGCTCTAAATCCGTCATAGCGCAACCCACCGCCTTTTTCTGCTGGAATTAGCTTCAGTATAACAAGGATTGCAAGACAATACAAGAGAATTTTGGCAAAAAGTGGGCATGAACATCACAATAACAGAAGTATTCTTGTGCAGAACAACCAAATCCATCCAATATCCTCTTGCGGCGGGAAGGCACTCTTGTTATACTGAGCGGTAGAAGTTTGAATTTTGGGAGGAATCACCATGACGGGAAGAGAGCGCATCATCCGCGTTTTAAACCATGAGGAAATAGACCGTTACCCGCGCACCCTGTGGCATCTGCCGAATGTACGCATGTTTTGCGGCGAAAAGCTGGCGGAGTTTCACGCGCGTTTTCCGGCCGATATCGGCGGCGCAAGCCTTCGCTGGGGGGAGAGCCGCTATACCAAGGGCGTTTCACAGGCTTACGGCGCGTATACAGATGAGTTTGGCTGCACCTTTGAGCTGGCAGAGCCGGGGGTGAACGGCGAAATCAAGCGCCCGATTTTTGCGGATTGGAGGGCGCTGGACAGCTACCGCATGCCCACGGAAATCCTGGAGAACGCCGATTTTTCACAAATCAATGAGCACGCCAAGCGCAGCGAGCAGTTTGTTTTGGTGGGCACACACATCCGCCCGTTTGAGCGCATGCAGTTTATGCGCGGCACGGAGGATTTGCTGATGGATTTGGCCCTGGGCGAACCGTATGCAGAGCGCCTGGCGAAACAACTGCACGAGTTCTCCCTGCGCGAGCTGGAAAAGCTTGTGAACACGGATATTGACGCCATCAGCTTTATGGACGACTGGGGCACACAGCAGAGCCTGTTGATTTCTCCGCAGCTCTGGCGGCAGTTTTTCAAACCCATGTACCGCGAATACTGCGATTTGGCAAAATCCAAAGGGAAATATATTTTCTTCCACTCCGACGGCAACATTGAGCTGATTTACCGGGATTTGGTGGAAATTGGCATCCATGCCATCAACTCCCAGCTGTTTTGCATGGATTTGGAGGGTCTTGTGGAGAAGTACGGCGATAAAATTTGCTTTTATGGCGAAATCGACCGCCAGCGCATTCTGCCCTTCGGTACCGTGACAGAGGTGCACGCCGCAGTGGACCGCGTGGCGGCAGCGGTGGAACAGAAAAATAAAAAACGCACCGGAGCCATTGCCCAGTGCGAATGGAACGCCATCGACCCTTATGAGAACATTGTGGCTGTGTTTGAACAGTGGAATCGGAAATAATTACAAATTGGATACAAAAACTGTAACCGTTTTGTAGTGGACTTATGGAAACAAATGGTATAACATTACAGCAGCATACATTACATGAGAAAATAACATGTTTGGAGGAAGCTTGCATGAAACGGAAAAGCCGCTTACTTAGCCTGCTGCTGGCTCTTATGATGGTTATGGGTTTGTTGCCCGGATTCACCCTGCCCGCAGTGGCCAAGACCGGAGGCGATTATCGCTATACCCTTGCGCAGGACGGCAAAGGCATTGTCATCACAGGCTATATCGGAACAGAAAAGGCTGTCACAATTCCGGATAAGATTGCCGGAAAACCGGTTCGTGTCATCGGCAAGTGGGCCTTTTCCAATAATTACAGCGTTACAAGCGTTGTTTTGCCGAACACGCTGCTCAGCATTGACGAAGTCGCTTTTTCGGATTGCACCGCCCTAAAGAGCGTCACCATGCAAAAGGGGTTACAGTATATCGGCTACGGTGCCTTCGTCGGTTGCGAAAGCCTGACAAAGGTCGAAATCCCCGACACGGTGAAAGAAATTGATCACTACGCGTTTCAATATTGCACGCGTTTGGCTTCCGTCACGATTCCGGACAGCGTAAACTTGATTAATATTGGTGCCTTTGATGAAACCAAATGGTTGGAACGCATGCCAAACGGCTTGGTATACGCCGGAAAAGTGGCATTATTATACAAGGGAAAAATGCCTGCCAACACAGAACTTGTTTTGAAACCGGGGACAACCGGAATTGCGGGGGAAGCGTTCTATGAATGCGCCAGGTTAAAGAAAATCACCATACCAGACAGTGTAGCAGCAATTGGAAATAGCGCTTTTTCAGGGTGCACAGGTTTAACCTCTATATCCCTGCCAAGCAGCGTGCGCAGCATAGACAATTCGGCCTTCTATGAATGCAGTAATCTCAGCGACATTTCCTTTCCAAGCGGTATAACGGAAATAGGCGACGATGCATTTGCCGGAACCTCATGGCTGGCCAGCCAGCCGAGTGGGGTAATTTATGTGGGGAGCCATGCCATTGGCTACGCAGGAAACAAAAGTGCCGTGAGCAGCATTACCATAAAATCCGGAACCAAGAGCATTACCTCCGGAGCTTTCGCTCACTGTAAAAATTTACAGAAGGTTTCCTTCCCCGACGGCTTGAAAACAATTGGAAACTGGGCGTTCTGCGATAATGCAAAACTACAAAGCATTTCACTGCCCAAAAGTGTTACCTCCATTGGGAACGCTGCCTTTTCCTCCTGCAGTTCGCTGACAAAGCTTACCGTTTCCGGCAGTGTCTTACACCTAGGGGATTCTGCCTTCTCCGGTTGTGGCAAGCTAACGGATGTCATCTTGGAACAGGGTGTGCAAAGTCTCGGTGGGGGTGCGTTTCATGGCTGCGCAAAGCTGCAGACAATTTCCCTCCCGGCTAGTTTGATTAGTATCGGTGCGCAGGCGTTTTATGGCTGTGGTAAGCTGGAGAGCATCAAACTGCCGGGCAGTGTGGCCGTGATTGGAGACGGTGCCTTTGGCGAATGCGTGGCACTGAAAAGCATGACGCTCCCCGCCGGCTTATTCGATATCGGCGAGGAAGTGTTTGAGGGTTGCAAAAAGCTGACAGAAATTAAAATAAGCAGCACAAATCAACATTTCAGCTCCGCAAGTGGGGTGCTGTACAACAAGAATAAAACACAGTTAATCCGCTGCCCGGCAGGAACCGCCTTGGCCAGCTATGCTATCCCGAACACGGTTACCGGCATTTCTTACGCCGCGTTCAGCGGCTGCGGCAATCTGAGCAAATTAACGGTTCCGGACAGCGTAACCCAAATAAGCGGCAGCGCGTTTAACGGCACGAAATGGTATAAAAACCAGCCAAACGGCGTTGTGTATGCGGGGAAGGTGGCCTATGCCTACAAGGGCAAGCTGCCGGCGGACAGAGCGATTCAGCTCAAGGCGGGCACAGTGGGGATTGCCGACCGCGCCTTTTGGTATACGGAAGGTTTGGAGCGCGTCACTTTGCCGGATAGCATGGTGCACATTGGTGATGAAGCGTTTTTCGCTTGTTATAGCTTGGCTGCCATTAATATTCCGGCAGGGGTAAGCTATATCGCAGAAAATGCGTTTGATTATTATTATTATCCAATTGAAATATCGTGTTACTGGCGCACAACGGCGTATGAGTATGCCCGTGAACATGATTTAAGTTACAAACTCCTTCCCCCTGTTTTCGTCAGCAAAATCCAATTAAACACGGCGCAGAAAACGCTTGGCGTGGGGCAGGCTTACCGGCTAAAAGCAACGCTGGCTCCAGCAAACGCAACCTATCAAACCGTTAGGTGGAGATCATCGGATAGCGCCATCGCCACCGTAGACGCCACCGGCAAGGTGACGCCCAAGGCCGCAGGTACGGTAAAAATCACCGCAAGCTCCGTGAACCTGAAATGCGTGAGCTGTACGATTACGGTGATTCCCGCCCCGGACGCGGTTGACATCAGCAAGGCCTCCGTCACCTTGGGCGTTGGCGAAAGCTACACCCCGGCGGTTACGGTGAAACCGAGCAACGCGCAGGCAAGTCGCAGCTGGAGCTCGGCGGACAACAGCATAGCCACTGTGGACGCCGCAAGCGGAAAAATCACCGCAAAAAAAGCCGGAAAAGTTACCGTTACGGTAAAGACCTACAACGGAAGAACGGATACGATTACAGTTACGGTGAAGCCTGCGCCCACCAGTGTAACACTGCCCAAAAGCCTGACACTGGCGAAGGGGAAAACGGCAAGCTTGAAAGCGACCGTCAATGTCGGCGCGGTTTGCAGCACATGGAAATTCAGCTCAAGCAATTCGGCGGTGGCAAAGGTGGATGCCAAAACCGGAAAGGTGACGGCAGTCAAAGCCGGAACGGCAACCATTACCGTAAAAAGCTATAACGGAAGGACGGCAAGCTGTAAGCTAACCGTAAAATAACACGAAACCGTCCCTAATATCATTTGGTATTAGGGACGGTTTCGTTCCGTGCGCGCAGCAATGAGGGGAATCCCAAGCTCTGCTTCACACATGCACATCTAAAAACGCGCTTGCGAGGCCTAAATAAATGATGAGCGTAATCATATCCAGCAGGGTGGATATCATCGGCCCTGCCATGAGCGCGGGGTCCAGATGAATCAGCTTGGCCAGGATGGGTAGGGTGCAGCCAATGGCTTTGGCGACGATGACGACCAGCACGATGGAGCCGGAGACGACGAGGTAAACCGGCAAGCCGCCCTCACTGAACAGCAGCATGCGCCCAATGTTCACCGCGCCCAGAATCAAGCCGCAAATCAGCGCAACGCGCAGCTCCTTGAGCAAAATCACCAGATAGTCGCGCGGGCGCACATCGCCCACGGCCATGCTGCGAATGACAAGGGTGGAAACCTGATTGCTCGCATTTCCGCCCGTGCCCATGAGCATGGGGATGGCGGCGGTCAGGCCGATAACGCCGGCGAGGATGCCCTCGTAATGCTGGATGACAATGCCCGTAAAGGTGGCGGAAATCATCAGCACCAAAAGCCAGATGATACGGTTGCGCGCGAGGGCGAGCACACCGGTTTTGAGGTAGCTGTCCTCCGCAGGGCGGAGCAAAGCCATGCGCTCCATGTCCTCGGTTGTCTCTTCCTCTATGACGTCCACAATGTCGTCAATCGTGATAATGCCAACCAGGCGGCCTTCCTTGTCCACCACCGGGACACTCAGCAAGTCGTATTTTTGTGCAATATCTGCGGCGATGGAGCGTTCATCCAAGGTGTGCACATATTGCAACTGCTGGTTTTCATCCATAATATCGCGGATTTGAGCCTGCGGGTCACTCAAAAGCAGCCTGTGCAGCGGCACAGCGCCCAGCAGCTTGCGGGAGGTGCCGATGCAGTAGCAGGTGTAGATGGTTTCTTTATCCACGCCCGTTTGCCGAATTTGCTCAATGGCCTGCTGCACGGTGATATTGTCGTGCAGGGCCACCATTTCGATGGTCATGATGCTGCCCGCGGAATCATCCGGGTAGCTTAAAAAGCGGTTGATGAGCGCACGGGTTTCGGGGTCTGTCTGCGCCAGAACGCGGCGGACGATGGTGGCGGGCACCTCCTCGAGAAAGTCGACGGTGTCGTCCAAAAACAGATCGTCCAGCAAGGCCTCCAGCTCGGTATCGGTGATGGAGCGCACCAGCCGCTCCTGCGATTCCGGCTCCAAATAAGAAAAAACGTCCGCGGACATGTCCTTCGGCAAAATGCGGAATACCCGCAGCAGCTCTTCAGTGGAGAGCTCCTCAATTGCCAATGCAATGTCCACAACGTTCATTTCACTCAGCATCGCACGCAGGGCGGCCAGTTCGCCGCTCGCCAACGCGCCGCCGATGCTTTGTGTCATGTTCAATTCATCCATTGCGCACCTCTTTCTCCATGCCGGAAACAGGCGTGCGCAGGCAGTGCGGTCATCCCCTATGTAAGCGGGTACATAGCAGAATGAACCGGCGCCGTTCGGGCAGCCGATGGGTTCCGGTATGATGTTGTGTTTTCAGCATACGTTCTCGGGGGTTGGGTTGTTCGGGACTGCCCAAAATAGTTTCACCACGCTTTTCGTCAGTAGTATGTGTTTGTTTTGTTGATAAAAACTGTATCTTTTATTTTATTCTGCTCCTCCTAAAAAGTCAAGGAAAAACATCGAAATCATCATCGCTCAAGGGAGGGTAATAAAGAGACGTGAGGAAAGCATATTCCTGAAACCATATACCAACGGGGGAGGAACTCATTACAGCATGTTCCGTATCTTTCAAATGCACCAAAGACACTTGCTTATGATTACAAAACGTATTTTGCCGGATATAATACGGCGCGAACATAAAACTATTATTTGCCCGCAGTGTGATTGCGGTATAGCCGCGGTACGCACTCCCTTGTGTAAGGTTCACCAATCGGAAGCGCGAGGCGACATTCGTCATGACCCGGCCTTGATCCTTTTCGCGCAAGAGAAATTGTTGCCGCCCGTTTTGTTCAAACAGATGCAAATGAAAATGGGGCTCCTCCGTCATATGCACATCCGAATTTGCTATTTGTATGCCGAACAATTCGGCAAATGCGGGCTGCGGCTGCGTTTTCCATTGATAGCTAATCAGAGTTCGTATTCTGTTTTCTTGCAAATAACAGGGGTAAATCGTCGTGATAAAGGCGTCGTTATCCTGCGCCATAGGTTCCGCCATATGCTGCATTCCTTCATAACGCAAAATCTCACTGTCCGGTAAGTCGTCCAGAACAGACTGCGGCAGACCTGCTTGCTGCAGTTCGGCACGAATCGTTGTTAGTTTGGCGTTGTTTGCCGAGGTTGTCAGATCCTGCGGATTGTAGAGCGTAAAGGCAGGCGGTTGATACTCCGCCCAGATGACTGCGCCATATCCGGCAGCCAGCGGCAGAAGAATTGTAACGATCAGAACGGCTGCTGTATGCCGGATACGAATGCCGGTGGAAAGGGGAGCTGTTTCACATTCGTATCGCCGCAACCCCCGGCTGGCTCTGCGGACATAGACTAGAATATTGAGATAGGCAAAAAATGCAATTCCTATAAAAACGATTGCCAGCGACGGGATCAAAACAGTAGCAATTGTCAGCACCATCGTAAAAAGATATACCACCAGCCGATTGTAAAGCTTTTTTGCAAAAGCAATGTGTCCCTGTGCAATGCACCAGGCTTCCAACCCACGCAGTAGTAGGTATGCAAATGCAATCCAAATAATCTGATTTACAATCATAAACGGATAGATCCAGTATGGCTGTTTGAAAAAAGGTGAGGCAAAACGAACATACGAGAAGACATCCAGCGCCAGCATGGCAAAAACCAATCCGTATAGGGTTTTGAAGAAATGATTCACCGCGCGCAAACGGAATAATCCCGTCAACAGAATAATTAGTCCGAGTGTATCGTTCATCAAGTCGAAGCCAAGTATGTTAATTTTGATGAATAACAAAATCAATCCGCAATATACCTTATGCAACGCAGGGCTGCATTGATTCTGTGGGAGTTGTGCAAGCCGGCTTGGCGGAATCGTTGTGAGTTCATTGGGGTTTTCTAAGTTTGGGGTAGCTGTGTTGAGGCTTGTGTGTGACTGCGTACCGCTCTGCGCATCCATTCGTGTGACCACCCTTCTGAAGTGCCGTATAGATTTCAGTCATTGTATAAAAGTAAGATCAGGAAACCTCTAAAACTAAGATTCACATAAATTTTGCGGCGCCGAGTATTTAGAGATGCCCTTATTTTATTCTTTTACCCACTATCTTTTCATAATAACAGTATAGTTCTTTTTCTAAAAAATGTCTAGATTTTTGTGAGATTTGGATTGCATGCCAGAATAATAATACCATCGCTCAATTTAAATTTTTATAAAATTTTTTAACACCGCATTTTTTTGCACTATTTAGTGCAAAAAAATGCGGTGTTTTTACTATGGGTGAAACCAACATACAGGAGGGTACACACCATGAAAAAAAGAATTAGTGAAAAAGAGGCGCTGTTTTGCCTGTATTACAGCCTAAACCGGGATGCACGCAGCGCGGCGGCCAAGGCCGGGTATCTGCGTGCGCCGGAGCGGGCGGCGGGGAAGCTGCTGGAAAAAAAGGCGGTGCGGGAGGAAATCCAAAAAAGGGAGGAAGAGCGTGCCCTCTCCGACCCGGAAATCTGCGCGGGCTACCGCCGCCTGGCCTTCGGCTCCATTACGGATGCACTGCGGCTGATGACCCAGCAGGATACACTCACGGCGGAGGATTTGGAGCAAATGGACTTTTTTAATGTTTCCGATATCAAATGCCCCAAAAGCGGCGGACTGGAAATTAAGTTTTTTGACCGACTGAAGGCGTTGGACCGCTTGACGGAAATGAGCGGCAAACGCGAGGGGCAGGGTTTCCAGAGCTTTTTTCATGCGCTGGACAAAAGCGCAAGCGCCTTAGAAAAACAGGCCAATGCATCGCAAGCAAAGCGAGAGGAGGGGGATTGAGGAACGCATGGCAACCACACAGTTTCAGTATTTTTCTCCCAAGCAGCTGCGGGTTTTAAGCTGGTGGTGCCCCTCCAGCGCAGATAAGAGTTATGACGCCATCATCTGCAACGGGGCGGTGCGCTCGGGCAAAACGGTTTGTATGACGCTTTCCTTTTTCTTTTGGGCCTTTGCCAACTTCGAGGGCTGTTCCTTTGCGCTGTGCGGCAAAACAATTACTTCCCTGCGGCGCAATGTCATTACACCCATGCTGCCGGTGCTCCGTGAGCTCGGCTTTTTGTATAAAGAAACCCTCTCCCGCAATTTGCTGGAAGTCAGCCTTTCCAATCGCAGCAATCGCTTTTACCTGTTCGGGGGCAAGGACGAAGGCTCCGCGGCTTTGATTCAGGGCATGACGCTGGGCGGCGTTATGTTTGACGAGGTTGCCCTGATGCCGCGTTCGTTTGTCGAACAGGCGCTGGCGCGCTGCTCGCTGGAGGGCTCGCGTTTTTGGTTTAATTGCAATCCGGAGCATCCTGCGCACTGGTTTCATGTGGAATGGATGCAAAAAGCGCAGGAAAAGAACTGCCTGCTGCTGCATTTTACCATGCGGGACAATCCCGCACTCACGCCGGAAATTATGCGCCGCTATGAAGGCCTTTACAGCGGCGCGTTTTACGAGCGTTTTGTTTTGGGTAAATGGGTGGCGGCGGACGGGCTTGTGTACCCCATGTTTTCCGAAAGGCATGTGGGGGAACCGCCGGCGGGGGAGGCGCTCGGGCCATACTACATCTCCTGTGACTATGGGACTGTCAACCCCTCCTCCTTCGGCCTTTGGGGCTTTTCCGGCGGCGTTTGGTACCGCCTTGCGGAATACTACTACGATTCCCGCAGGGAGCAAAACCAGCGCACGGATGAGGAGCATTACGCCGCCTTGGAAACGCTTGCGGGCGATTTGCCCATTGAGGCGGTGCTTGCAGACCCCAGCGCGGCCAGCTTTTTGGAGTGTATCCGGCGGCATGGGAAGTTCCGCGCCGTCCCCGCGAAAAACGAGGTGACGGACGGGATACGCAAGGTCTGCGATGCGCTCAAGCGCGGGGAAATTAAATTTGCCCCGCAGTGTAAAGACAGCCTGCGGGAGTTTGGGCTTTACCGCTGGGATACCGCGGCGAAAAAGGATTGCCCGCGTAAGGAGAACGACCACGCGATGGACGACATCCGCTATTTCGTCTCCACGGCGCTCACGCGGGAGCAGGACTGTTTTTTCGCCCTGGCGGCGAGCAGGCAGACAACAGGTAAAGGATGGTCAAACGAATGAGTCTATTTCGAAAAAAACAGCAGGCAACGGCGGTGCCTGTGCCGCAAACGGGAAAGCCTGCGGCGCTTTGGAGCGTTTTAGACGGCTACGTGCCGCTGGGGACGCCGCAAACAAAGCTCTACTACGCCCTGCGGGAGGCCGTGCCCCTGATAGACGCCGCGCTTTGCAAGCTGGTGCGGCTGACGGTGGGCTTTTCTCTGCGGGCAAACGACCCCGCCGCGCAACAGGCGTTGGATCGCTTTTGCGAAACGGTCAACGTCGGCGGGAATCAGATGGGGCTACAGGCCTTTGTTTCCAGCTATCTGGAACAGCTGCTTACCTGTGGCACGGCGGTGGGTGAAATGGTGACGGATGCCGCCGGGCGCATTGCCGCGCTGTATAACGCGCCGCTGGAGGCGATTGAGCTCAAACGCGCTGAAAATGGCTTGGACGCCGAAATCTATGTCCGGGATGGCTTTGCCTTGAAACAGGTTCCCTGCCCGGAATTGGTTTTACTCTCGGCGCTCCACCCCGAACCGGGCAGGCTGGAAGGGAACTCCCTTCTCAAAGGCCTGCCGTTCGTCAGTTCCGTGCTGCTCAAAATTTACCAGAGCATCGGCACAAACTGGGAGCGGCTGGGTAACGTGCGCTTTGCCGTGACTTACCGCCCCCAAAATGAC
Organism: Oscillospiraceae bacterium; assembly: GCA_031549535.1. Lineage (GTDB taxonomy): Bacteria > Bacillota > Clostridia > Oscillospirales > Acutalibacteraceae > JAVBPP01. Next base: position 21,506 of record JAVBPP010000016.1, on the reverse strand, counting down.
GCACTCGACCGCGCCTATGCCAAGGACCGTGCACTGCAGGTGGCAAAGGAATGGGGCGAGGCCATGCAAATCGGCGGAGCGGTGAAGGATTTTGTAGCCGTCGGCGATGTGCAGATTCAAGTGATCGGGGCGGATAACCCTATCCCGGACAGCGACGTGCCGGTGCGCCAGATGCTTGAGCAAATTGTGGCAAAAACCGGGCTTCCGCCGTTTATGCTGGGGCTTTCCTGGTCCAGCACAGAACGCATGTCCTCCCAGCAGGCGGATATCTTAACCAGCGAGCTGGAGGCCTTCCGGCGAATTTTGACGCCCATGGTGCTCAAAATCTGCGGCTGCTTTTTGCGCATGGAGGGCTACGACAACCGCGTGAGCCTGATTTGGGACGACATCACTCTGCAGGACCGCACGGAGCTGAGCAAGGCCGCGCTCAATGAGGCGCAGGCCAGGCGCATCCGGCTGGAATGCAGAAAGCTTTCCAAAGAATTGAATGAAACAAGGAGTGAGGAACATGCATGAAGTCAGTCCGGCGGAGCTGGAACAAATCAACCGCTTCACGCGCAAGGCACTAAAGGCGGAGGATGTCTATGTCTTTCGCCTGATTCTTTGCGACAATGAGGTGGACCGCGATTTAGAACGCTTTGACAGCGCCTGCCTGGCGGAGCTGGCAAAGTTGTTTGTTGGCAAAACCGGGATTTTTGACCACAACATGAGGTCCGCCGGCCAAACCGCCCGTATTTTTGAAACTGCCGTGGAAACGGATGACGGGCGCAAAACGCGGGCGGATGAGCCCTACTGCTGCATCCGAGCCAAGGCCTATATGCCGCGCACGGAAAAGAACGCGGACTTGATTACAGAAATTGAGGCGGGTATCAAAAAGGAAACCAGTGTCGGCTGCGCGATGCAGTCTCGGCTGTGCTCTGTTTGCGGGGAGGATTTGCGCCGCGGTAAATGTGAGCATATTCCGGGCAAGCGATACGGCGGCAAGCACTGCCACGCGGTGCTGGGGGCACCCTCTGACGCGTATGAATGGTCCTTTGTGGCTGTGCCTGCGCAACGGGAGGCCGGTGTAACCAAGGCCTTTTCGCAGGCGGAAGAAACGCTTGAGGCGGACTATGCAAAGGCATATTTTGACGGCATTAAGCAGAGCATTTTACGCCACTGCGCGCTCGTGTTTCCGGATTTGCCGGACAAGGTGGGCAAAAGTATCTGCGCAAAGCTGGACGGCGATGCGCTGACAGCCCTGGAGCGGGCCATGCGGGAGCAGCAGCGCAAGGCTGTTTCTCTCACCCCCCAGCTTTGCGCAAAACAGGCGGAAACGCCGCAATCCAATGCGGCGTTCCAAATATAATACGAAAGGAACACACACCATGGCTATTGCATTTAACGGCTTAAACGAATCTCTGGCAACATTTCAGGCGGGGGAGGCGCTCACGGTGGGCGCACCGGTCAAATCCAGCGCAAATCAGGAGGTGACGGACTGCGCGGCGGGCAACGTGATGCTCGGCGTTTGCCGCGAAAAGTTTGGTTCCTACGCGGGTGTGCAGCTCACGGGCTATGTGAAGCTGAAGTATACGGGCACGGCTCCCGCTGTTGGGTATACCCAGCTGGCCGCGGACGGCTCCGGCGGCGTGAAAACCGTCGGTTCCGGCGGCAAATTCTACAATGTGCTGGAAGTGGACAGTGTCAACGCAAGCGTTGGCCTTCTGCTTTAATTTGAGAAAGGACGGATACTATGGCAGCTTTTGATAGCCTGAGACTGGAAAAGGGACTGTATACCACCGGCAATTTTACCTGCGCTCTGGAGGGGCTGGACCCCACTGAGCATTATAAAGGCACCGCCCTGGAGGGGTTGGACGCCTACCAGCGCCAGCTCAAGCGCTTTGACATCAAGGTCAGCGGCACCGCGAGCGACGCAGTGGAAAAATTCTTTAAAACCGCGGATTCCGCCGTTTTGTTCCCCGAGTATATCTCCCGCGCCGTGCGCCAGGGGATGGAGGAGGCGAATGTGCTGCCGCGCATTGTCGCCACAACCACCCTCATTGACGGCATGGATTACCGTTCCATCACCTCTGTGCCCACAGAGGACGAAAAGGAGCTGAAGGTGGTTGCGCAGGGTGCGGTAATTCCCGAGACCAATGTGCGTACCAAAGAAAATCTGGTGAAGCTGTATAAGCGCGGGCGCACGCTCGTTGCCTCCTATGAAGCAATTCGCTTTCAGCGGCTGGATTTGTTCACGGTAATGCTCAAACAAATCGGTGCCTACATTGCGCGTTCTCAGCTCAAGGATGCGGTTGATGTGCTCCTGAACGGGGACGGCAACAACAACGCGGCGCAGACTACCGCGGTAGCCAGCCCGGGCAGCTTGACTTACAGTGACCTTGTAACCTTCTGGAACCGCTTCGACCCCTATGCGCTGAACACCATCATTGCCGAGCCGGGCATGATGGCCAAGCTGTTGAACCTCAGTGAATTTAAGGATGCGGCGGCCGGAATGAACTTTCAGGGCAGCGGAAAAATGATTACGCCCATCGGCGCGGATTTGGTGAAAAGTGCCGCCGTCGGCTCCGGCAAGCTCATTGGCCTGGATAAGGGCTGCGCGCTGGAAATGATTCAAACAGGTGAGCTGGTTACGGAATATGATAAGCTCATTGACCGCCAGCTGGAGCGCGCCGTTATTTCCGGCATTGCGGGCTTTGCCAAAATTTTTGAAGATTCCGCAAAGGTACTTTCCATATAAGGGGAGGGGAAAACGGATGGCAGATGTATATCAGGTTCTCGCCGTTTTTCAGCAATACACCCTGTTGGATGAGCAGGGGGCAGCCAACGCGCTGCCCCTTTGCTCCCTGGCGCTGGGGGAGCTGACAGCGCGCCTGCGCCCCGGGGCAAATCCGCAGGATCCACGGCTGATTCACGCGGCGGCGGCGCTTGCCGTATATAAATGGAAGTTGCGCGAGCAGGCCGGGGAAGGGGAAACGACCTACCTCAAGGCCGGAGACATGGTGGTGCGCCGGCAGGGCGACGCCTTGCAGCATATTCGGCAGTTGAAAGACGAGGCCATGCTCTGCGTACAGCCGCTGCTGGAGGATGAGCAGTTTCTATTCCGCTGCGTGGAGGTATAAAAAACATGAACATGCAAGGCTTATTTGCAAAGCATGGGCGCAGTGTGCGTATCCGTCAGCCGGACGGCAGCCTCGCTGCGCCGTACCATGCCTTTATTCAGCCGCTGCGCTATAAAAACAAAATGTATCTTTACGGCGTGAATACCGAAATCGGCTACAACAATCAGGGGTATTACCTTTACTTGGGGCCGCCGGAGCAGGATGTGCGCGCCCTGGCGCAGGATAGCTACATCCAAACCCGGGACTGCGCCTACCAGGTGGATCGGGCTGAGGCGGTTTACCACGGGGATGCGCTGCTTTATATCTGGGCGATTTTGCGCACAGTCGTGGAATAGGAGGTGATTTGTATGAGCCAAATCAGTATCATGCCCTCAAAAATCGTAGCGTGGCTGCAGGCGCATATGCCCATTGCCAACTTAAGCTATTTGACAGAATTCCCGGCAAAGAGCAAGCAGGTGCCGCTGAAGGACGCCATAGCCGTGGTGGGCATTGAACGCATTGAGCTGGAGGACAGCTTTGTAAAAAACGCGGACGGCGTTTTGGAGCGGCAGGAATACTGCCGCAGCGCAAGCATCCGGCTGAAGCTGAATATCTATGTGCCATACAGTCAAGGCGGGGAACGCTGCCACGAGCTGTTCTCCCGCATTTTGGACAGGCTGACCTTTGACACGGACCTTGGCATTGTAAAATCCGGCTGCGAAAAGGTGCATGCGGACCGCGACACGGACGCCTTTGTGCTAAACGGCTGGGCGGATTTGCAGGCCGACTTTTGCCCGGCGGAGGGCACGGGAGTGAGCTATGAGAGCTTTTTTGACAAGGAGCTGCTCTGCGGCAGCCATGTGCGGGATAAGACGCTGCACTTTCAGGACGCGGCCGAAAAAGACTTGGCGCTCAACCCGGTGATGTTCGGCAGCTATTACGGCAACGGGGAGACCACACGCACCATCCCCCTTACCCCAACGCCGCGTATGCTTTTTGTGTTTGCGCAAAAACACCCGCCCGTAACAGCGGATTTTTCGGTAAACAGTTATGCGGTCTATTGGGGCATGGCAACGCCCTATGGCGCCAACACGCAGGGGCTGGAGATCACGGAAACCGGCTTTCGCTTGCTTTCCACCGCCAGCCAGGTAATGAAAAACTGCCAGCCGCGCTTAAATGAGAACAATGTGCTGTATAATTATGTTGTGATACGCTAATTACGTTGGATAGTGGTATTATACCGCAAAACAGGCACGGCTCCCTTTGCTATGGGCAGGGGAGCTGTGCCTGTTTTTTGTTTTTGTACGCTAAAATTCTGCATTTCCCCTTGTGCCGAAAAGCGAACACTGCTATAATAAAGGTTCAAGAATAGACAATGGGGGCAGTGGGGCATGTTGAAAGCGCAGCTGGAGCAGGCGAAACGGGAGAGCGGCACGCTGGTGCTGGCGCACAGCTATCAACCGCCGGAGATTTTGGAGCTGGCTGACCTGACAGGAGACAGTTTCGCTCTCGCACAATTTGCACGTGCGCAAATTGCGCATGAGTATCGGCGCGTGATTCTCTGCGGTGTGCGCTTTATGGCGGAGACTGTGAAAATACTGTCGCCCGAAAAAGAAGTCATCCTCCCCGCGCCCGATGCCGGCTGCCCCATGGCGGAGCAGATTGCCCCGGAGCGTGTGCGGCAATTTAAACAGGAAAACCCCGCTGTGCCCGTTGTGGTGTATATCAACACAAACGCGGCGCTGAAGGCGGAGTGCGATATCTGTGTCACCTCCTCCAGCGCGGTGCAAATTGTTGCATCGTTGCCGGAAAAAAGAATTTTGTTTATCCCCGATCAAAACCTCGGCGCCTGGGTGCAAAGCCAACTGCCCGAAAAAGAGCTGCTGCTCTGGGACGGCTACTGCCCCATCCATGCCGCGCTGACGGAGGAGATGGTGCTCGCCTGCAAGCGGGCGCACCCGGGCGCGAAGCTTGCCATGCACCCCGAATGCCCGCCCGCCGCGCTGCGGCACGCGGACATGATTGGCTCCACAAAGGCCATTATTGAGTATATCGCGCAGGAGGAGAATGTCATCGTCGGCACGGAACGCGGCGTTGCGGACGCCATGCGCCTGCGTTACCCCGAGAAGCAGCTGCACTACCTCGCGCCGGAGACCCTGGTTTGTCCCGACATGAAAAAAATCACGCAGCAGCTGTTGCTCGAGTGCCTGCAGGGGAAGGCGGGCGAAGCAATAGAGCTGGACGAACGCCTGCGTAAGGGCGCGCTGGGCTGTATTGAAGCCATGCTGCGAATAGGCGGATAAAACAAGATGGATTTATGCTATGACGTATTGATTGCGGGCGCGGGCATTGCGGGGCTGTATGCCGCGCTGCAGCTCGATAAAAACACAAGGATACTGCTGCTGTGCAAGGGGGATTTGACCGTCTCCGGCAGCACACTGGCGCAGGGCGGCGTTGCGGCCGTGCTCGACCATGAGCAGGATAGCTATGAAATGCATTTTCAGGATACCGTCGTCGCGGGCGGGCACCGCAACAATCCGCTGGCGGTGGAGCAGCTGACCCGCGAGGGGCCGGAGGATGTCCGCAAAATCATGGAGCTGGGCGTTGCGTTTGACAGCGATGGGCAGGGCGGTGTTTTGAAAACGCTGGAGGGCGGCCATTCCAGGCGGCGCATTGTACATTGGCGCGACCAAACCGGGCGCGAGATTATAAACACCCTGCTCGCGCGCGTGCAAGAACAGCGCAACATTACCATGTGCGCAAACAGCACCATTGTGCAAATTGCTCCCGTGCGCGGCGGCTTTCGAACGGATTTTTTGGCGGGGGAGGCGCTGCAAAGCGTATTTACCAGCTTTGCCCTGCTGGCCACCGGGGGTATCGGCCGGGTGTTTCAATACACAACCAACCCGCATATTTCCACGGGGGACGGCATCCGCTTTGCCCATGAGCTGGGCGCAAAAATCAAAAACCTCAGCGCGGTGCAGTTCCACCCAACCGCGTTTCGGGATAACGGGGAATGCTTTTTAATCAGCGAGGCCGTGCGCGGTGAAGGAGCCGTGCTGCGAAGCGCAAAGAAAGAGCGCTTTATGGAGCGCTACGACGCGCGGCTGGAGCTTGCCCCGCGGGATGTGGTTTCCCGCTCCATTCTGCTTGAGCAGCAAAGGCTGGGGGACGAGCGTTTTTATCTGGATATCACCCACAAGCCCCGCGCTTGGCTGGAGCAGCGTTTCCCCGCCATCTATGCCGCCTGCCGGGAGCGGGGGGTAGATATGGCAACACAGCTTATCCCCATTTATCCCTGCCAGCACTATCTGATGGGTGGCATTGATGTGGACTTGGAGAGCCGCACCACCGTGCCGCGCCTATATGCGGCGGGGGAATGCGCCCACACAGGGCTGCACGGTGCCAACCGTTTGGCCAGCAACTCCCTGCCGGAGGCGCTGGTGTTTGGGCGGCATGCCGCGCAGGATATCACCCGCTGCCTCTCCTCCGGCTACGCGGCCGTGAAGCCGGATTCGGCAAAACCGGAGCCGGGTCGGGGGCAGGTGGATGCGGAAATTATCCCGCAGGTGCAGGCGCTGATGCAACAAAGCTGCTTCGTAGTGCCGGATATGGCACACATTCCGGAAAATCTGGCGCGGGTGCGGGCGCTGCGCAAAGAAGTGTATGACGGGCACTATGCCCACAGCCGCCTGCTGACGCAGACGAAGAGCATTCTCACCGTCGCGGAGCTGATTTTAACGGAGTATTGTGATTTAGAAAGGGAGACGCATGCTGCAATTTCAGACGGATAAGTTGATTCAGGCCGCGCTGGCGGAGGATATTCATTACTACGATGTTTCCAGCGAGCCGATTTTTGCGCCGGAGCAGCGTTCCAACGCCTATTTTGTCGCCAAGGCGGAGGGCGTGCTCGCGGGGCTTCCCGTTGCTCTGCGCGTGTTTGAGCTGTTGGATGAACGGTTTAGCGCTCAAGTTTTTTATCAGGACGGTGCGCGCGTTAAACCCGGTGATATTTTGGCGGAGTTTTCCGGCGGAACCATCGCCCTGCTGCAGGGGGAGCGCACGGCGCTGAACCTGTTGCAGCACCTTTCCGGCGTTGCAACGATGACGGCGCGGGCCGTGGCGCTGACGGCGGGCAGCAAGGCCTGCATTACGGATACACGCAAAACCCTGCCGGGGCTGCGCGCACTGCAGAAGGCAGCTGTGCTCTGCGGAGGGGGAAAAAACCACCGCTTCAACCTTTCCGACGCGGCCATGCTGAAAGATAATCATATCGATGCGGCGGGCGGCATTGCGCCGGCGGTAACGAAGCTGCGCGGTGCAATCGGCCACATGGTGAAAATAGAGGTGGAGACCCGCAATCTGGAGGAAGTGCAAACCGCGCTGGAGGCCGGGGCGGACTGTATTATGCTGGACAATATGACCCCGCAGGAAATGCGGCAGGCCGTGGACTTGGTTGCCGGGCGCACTCCGCTGGAGGCGAGCGGTAATATTACGCTGGAAAATCTGCGTGACGTTGCGCAGACGGGCGTGGACATCATCTCCATGGGTGCCCTGACCCATTCCGTGCAGGCCTTTGATATTTCTATGAAATTTCGTGTTTATTAGTCCGCCAATGAAAGCTTGCCAGAAGATTGGTGAGGGTTTTTGTCGTCAGGCCAGGCGGACGACGCAGCTTTACTGTCGTAAAGCAAGGAGGACAACGCAGGCTGACGGCGAAAATACCACCAAGATTTGGCAAGGTTTTGTTGGTGGACTAATAATACCAATCCCCATTAAGAATACTTCCTGCAAAATTCGGCAAGAGCGCATACACGAAACGCTCGTTACCGAATTTTGCAAGTATTCTAAAAGGTGATTGGTATAAGCTGTGAAAGGAGCGTTCGTATGCAAGTCTATATCATCGGAGGAACCGGGCTGCTCGGCAGCGCGGCGGCGCAGCTATTTTTGGAGCGCGGGCACAGTGTGAAATCCATTGCCCTGCCGCCCTTACCTGCCGGCGCGCCGATTCCGCAGGAAATGCAGCTGGTGTTCGCCAACTATCTGGAGCAGAGCGACGAGGAAATCCGCGCACAGCTGCAGGGCTGTGATATGCTGGTGTTCGCCGCCGGCGTGGATGAGCGGGTGGAGTTCCCCGCGCCGGTGTATGCGGCATATGAAACATATAATATCGAGCCGCTGCGCCGCTATTTGACCCTGGCGCGGGAATGCGGGCTGCGCGGCGCGGTGGTGCTTGGCTCCTATTTCTCTTATTTCGCCAAGGAGTGGCCGGAGCTGCGCCTTTGTGAGCGCCACCCCTACATCCGTAGCCGCATTGCGCAGGAGGAGACCGCTCTGGGTTTGGCGGCGACGGACTTTGACGTTTCCGTTTTGGAGCTGCCCTATATTTTCGGCACACAGCCGGGCAGAAAGCCGGTTTGGACAATTTTGGTGGAGCAAATCCGGGGCATGGGAAAGCTGACAATGTTCCCCAAGGGTGGAACGGCCATGCTGACCGTGCGGCAGGTGGCGCAGTGCATTGTCGGCGCGGCGGAGCGCAGCCGCGGCGCGGCGGCCTACCCCATCGGGTATTATAACTTAAACTGGAAGGCCTTTTTAACCATGGTGCATAACGCCATGGGTCTGCCGGGGCGAAAAATTGTTTCCATTCCGCCAAGCCTGTTTCGAGCTTATGGGCTTAAACTCCGGGCAGACTATCAAAAACGCGCTGTGGAGCCGGGGATTGACCCGCTGTATCTGGCGGATATCATGTGCCGCGAAACCTTCGTCCCCCGCCGCTGGGCTGTGGAGTTGGGCGCATCGCCGGATGATTTAAAGAGCGCTGTCAATGATTCCATTCACCTTTCCGTGCAGGCCTGTGAAAACCAGGGAGATTTATTGGGCATGCGCGGCGAATAACTGCAATAAGGAGGCAGGGTCGCATGAAAGAAAAGCAAACGGTGATTCCCAAGCCGGAGTTCCGCGCCTTTTGCCTGGGCGCCTTGGGGCAGGGCATGGTTTACGGCATTATGTCCTCTTATATTTCGGATTTCTACATCAACGTCCTGCGTGTGGGTCCCCTGTTTGTGCTGTTCTTGATGCTCTTTGCCCGTATCTGGGACGCGGTGAACGACCCGATGATGGGCATGTTTATGGACCGCACAAACCCGAAGGGCGGCAAGATGAAGCCCTATGTTTTGGCCATGGCGCTGCCTATTGCCGTTTTAACGCTGCTGCTGTTTTATGCGCCGAATCTTTCGGCCGGGGCGAAAATGGTATATGCGGGCATTAGCTACACCCTCTGGGGTATGATTTACACGGTGGCAGATGTGCCGTTTTGGAGCCTGCCCAACGCCATGACGGCGAGCCCCGCCGAGCGCGGCAAGCTGATTTCTCTGAGCCGCACAACAAACGGAATCGGCTCCGCTATTCCGATGGCGATTTTTATGGCACTGGGCTTTTTGCTGCCGCGCATAGTCAGCCAAAGCGGCCTTGCGCTGGAGCAGACGAAATACCTGACCATTGCCCTGCTTGCCTCCCTGGTGGGCGTTTTGCTCTATGTCCGCGCGGCCAAGCGCGTGAAGGAGCGGGTTGTCATACCGATTCCGCCCAAGCGGAACAAGGGCGAACCGGGGGCGCTTGCGCTGATTTTTCGCTGCAAGCCGCTGATGCTTGTTGCCGCAATGGGCATTCTCTCCTGCGGGCGTTATATGTATCAGGCGGGGGCAATCCACGTGGCGCGTTACGCCTTTTATATCGGGCCGAATCTTTCCGGTTTGAGCGGGCAGGATTATGAAAAAGCGCTGCAATCCAATATTTCCACGGTGTCCCTGGTATTTTCGCTCGCCACGGCGGTGGGCATGTTCGGCACCATGCTGCTGGTTTCCAAGCTCATTGAGCGCTTCAGCTATAAGCAGCTGCTGCTGTTTTCCTGCATCCTGGGCAGTGCGGCGAGCTTTGCCATGTATGTGGTTGGTTACACGCATTTTTGGGCTTGCATTCCGCTTTTGTTGCTTTCGAGTGTGCCCCTGGGCGTAATCAACGTGGTTTCTTACGCCATGATTGGCGACGCGCTGGACTATATGGAGTGGAAAACCGGCCTGCGCTACACGGGGCTTGGCAACGCCTGCCAATCCTTTGTGCTCAAGCTGGGCAACGCCTTTGCAACCTCCGGCATCGTGCTGATGTATCTTTTGGTGAAGCTGGATTTGAACACCATCGGCGCGCAGTATACCGCCAACCCAACCCTGCTGCCGGAAGCTGTACGCAGCGGCATGTTTTCCCTGGTATCCCTAATCCCGGCCATCTCACTCTTGCTTTGCATGATTCCCATGTTCTTTTACGACCTCACGGGGGAGAAGAAGGAGCGCATCACGCGCGAGCTCGCGCAGCAGCGCAAAGAAAAGGGAATTGTTGTAGAATAATTTGTAAAATAAAGGACGGAACCCTGCTTGACAATGCATAATGACATTCGAAACATCGCAATCATCGCCCACGTTGACCACGGCAAAACCACCCTGGTGGATGAGCTGCTCAAACAGAGCGGCATTTTCCGCACGAACGAACAGGTGGCGGAGCGTGTGATGGACTCCAACGACCTGGAGCGCGAGCGCGGCATCACCATCCTCGCCAAAAACACCGCCGTGCAGTACGGCGAAACAAAAATTAACATCGTGGATACACCCGGCCACGCCGACTTTGGCGGCGAGGTGGAGCGCATTCTGATGATGGTGGACGGCGTGCTGCTTTTGGTGGACGCCTTCGAGGGCTGCATGCCCCAGACGCGCTTTGTGCTGAAAAAAGCGCTGAGTTTGCAAAAGAAGGCGCTGGTTGTCATCAATAAAATTGACCGCCCCAACGCCCGCCCCGCCGAGGTGCTGGACGAGGTGCTGGATTTGTTTATTGACCTGGGCGCGGACGATGACCAGCTGGATTTTCCCGTGGTCTATGCCTCCGCGCGGGACGGTTACGCCGCCCTCTCCCCCGATGTGCGCGAGGGGGATATGCGAGCGCTGTTTGACGCGATTCTCACCCACATCGCCCCGCCGCAGAACGACCCCTCCGGCGCGGCGCAGCTGCTCATTTCCTCGCTGGAATATGACGACTATGTCGGGCGCATCGGCATTGGGCGCGTGGAGCGCGGCAGCGTTGCGCGAAACGGCCAATATGTGCTGTGCCGCGCGGACGGGGCGAAGGAAAACGTGCGCCTCTCCCGCCTGTATCAGTTTGACGGCTTGAACCGCGTGGAGGTGGAGCATGCGGCGGCGGGGGATATCCTGTGCATCGCGGGCATTGCGGATATCAACATCGGCGAAACGCTCTGCGACCCCGCCTGCGTGGAGCCGCTGCCTTTTATAGAGATTGACGAGCCGACCATTGCCATGAACTTTTTGGTGAATGATTCCCCCTTTGCGGGCAAGGAGGGTAAATTTGTCACCTCCCGCAACATCCGGGACAGGCTGTTTAAAGAGGTGGAAACAAATGTGAGCATGCGCGTGGAGGAGACGGGGACGACGGACACCTTCAAGGTCTCCGGCCGCGGCGAGCTGCACCTTTCCATTTTGATTGAAACCATGCGCAGGCAAAATTATGAATTTCAGGTTTCGCGCCCGCGCGTGATTATGAAGGAAGAAAACGGGCAGCTGCTCGAGCCCATGGAGCTGCTGATTATCGAGGTGCCGGAGCAATATGTCGGCGCGGTGATCGAAAAGCTGGGCGCGCGCAAAGGAGAACTGGAGAATATGGGCGCACGCGAGGGCGGCGCAACGCATATGGAATTTCGTATTCCCTCCCGGGGCTTAATCGGCTACCGCTCGGAGTTTTTAACAGATACGAACGGCAACGGCATCATGAACCAGCTGTTTGCCGGTTATGAGCCGTATAAGGGCGACATGAACACCCATGACCGCGGATCCATTGTTGCGCATGAAACCGGGCAGAGCACCGCTTACGGCCTGTTCAACACCCAAACGCGCGGCAGACTGTTTATCCCGGCGGGCGTGGAGGTTTACGAGGGTATGATAGTCGGCGAATGCGCCAAAAATGAGGATATCGTCTGCAATGTCTGCAAGAAAAAGCAGCTGACCAACACCCGCGCCTCCGGCTCGGACGAGGCGCTGCGCCTGACGCCCGCCACCATCCTGAGCCTGGAGCAGAGCATGGAGTTTATCAAGGACGACGAGCTGCTGGAAGTCACCCCGCATTCCCTGCGCATGCGCAAAAAGATTCTGTCCAAGGAGCTGCGGATGAAGCAGAGCCATAAGAAGGGGTAGGGCTTTTGACCTCGGGCCGCCCGGTGTGCGGCCCCTACTGGCTCGTGGCATAATACCCGGAAAATTTATAAATTGGGGCGAAATATGCGTGAGAGAGTTGCCAACCAGAAAGAAAAATCGATTGGACGGGTATGATTATGGTCAAAACGGCGCATATTTCATTACCATTTGTGTGAAAGACAGACAAGAGATTCTGGGGAATGTCGTAGAAGCCGCACACCCGGGCGGCTCGCAGGATACCGCCATGCCCCCGAACGGTTCGCATATAGAAAAATCTGATATAGGAAAAATAGTCAGCGAGCATATTGAAAGAATTCCTTCTATATATCCATGCGCTTATATAGACAAATATGCCGTGATGCCTAACCATGTTCACTTAATTCTGCTAATCACGGGCGGATCGCCCACGAAAGTGACGGTCGCAAAGGTAATAAACGCATTGAAATCATTGACATCCAGGAAAATTGGAGAATCCCTGTGGCAGCGTTCCTACCACGACCATATCATCCGAAATGAAGAAGATTACATTCGAATTTGGCAGTACATCGACGAAAATCCCGTAAGGTGGGCAGAGGATGCATATTACGAGAAAAAGTAGGGGTAACCAATGGATATTGCAATCCGCAGATTAGTCCCGGAGCTTGCGAAGGAATATGTACGCTTTTTTGACACAACACCACATGACGACCTGAAATGAAACGGCAGGGCATCGCGACACAATTATTGGAACGGGTCTGTCAAGACGCCGCCCAAGAGGGTTTTGACTTTGTTGAAGTGTATCCGCATAAAGATTTTAGGGAAGCAGACTTTGGCGGGCCCTTTGAAATGTATCAAAAAAGCGGATTTTCTATGTCCCATGAAACGGAACAAGGCGTTGTTATGAGGAAAGCGTTGCGGTAAGCTGTTATATCGGAACGAAAAGGGGGTGGATTCTTGCAACAGACGGTCAGCGCGGTTGCGCTGGGCAGCTTTGACGGGCTGCATCTGGGACACATGGCTGTTCTGAGGGTGTTGCGGGAGCAGGCTCCTGCGCAGAAGCTGCTGCCCCGTATTCTGCTGTTTCAAAACCACCCGCAGGAGCATTTGACAGGGAAGGTGCATTACGCCCTGCAAACGCAGGAAGATCGGGACTGCATGCTGCAGCAGCTGGGGATTTCCCCCTGGTATCTGCCCTTTCCGGAAATTCGGGAGCTGAGCCCGGAGCGTTTTGTCCACGAATTATTGCAGGAGAAGCTGGGCGCGCAGCTGCTCTGCTGCGGCTACAACTACCATTTTGGAAAGGACGGCGCGGGGGATGTCGCCCTCCTGCAGCGCCTTTGTGACGCGGCGGGTATCCGGCTGCGGGTGGCACCACGGGTGGATTATAAGGGTGAACCTGTCAGCTCCTCCCGCATACGCGAAAGTTTGGAACAGGGGCGGGCGCATGAGGCGAATAAAATGCTCGGCCGCGTGTTTTCCTACCACGCGCCTGTGATAGACGGCGACCACCGCGGCAGGTTGTTGGGCTACCCAACCATCAACCAAATTTTGCCCGAAAAACTCATTGTGCCCCAGCCCGGCGTCTATGCCTCCCGGGTCTGCCTGGAGGGCAAATGGTTCCGGGGCGTAACCAACCTCGGCTGCCGCCCCACCTTTGCCGGGCAAGATTTTCGCAGCGAGACGCATATTTTGGATTTTAGCGGCGATTTATATGGGCAGAATATTACCGTTGGATTGCTTGCGTTTTTACGGCGGGAAAAGAAATTTTCCGGCGAACGGGAGTTAAAGGTGCAAATTGCCTGCGATGCCCTGCTTGCCAGGGAAATAACTTCCGCCGAAACGCCGAATGGTGCCACAGGGATTTGACAGGCTATCGAAAGCTTGGTACACTATAACATGAAAAAATATTGGGGAGGAATGCAGCTTGACAGATCAAAAAACATTGGCGTATATCAATTTGTATGCAGTTTTGGGCACGCTGGAAAACCTTTGTGAGCTCGTGCCGCAGGCCAGGGAGCTGGTGAAAACCAAAAAGCCCGTTTCCATTGGTTTTGATGTGAAAAACGGGCCAAACGCTACCATCACCTTCAAAAACGGGAGGTGCCGCATGGAGCAGGGCGTCGGGAAGTGCGATGTAAAGCTGCCGTTTTCTTCCTGTGAAAAATTTAACGGCTTGATTGACGGCACAACAACGCCCATCCCAACGAAGGGCTTTCAGCATCTGGGCTTTTTGCTCAAGCAGTTTACACCTTTGACGGATATGCTCAGCCGCTATATGCGCCCGCAGCCGGAGGACTTAGAGGATCCCATTTTCTTTGAAATCAGCACCACGCTGATGTTCTACACCATCTCCGTCGCCCTCTCACAGATTGGGAACAACGACAAGGTCGGTATTTTTTCTGCCGACCATATGCTGGACGGCGAAATCAGCTTTGCCATCCAAAACGGCCCGGCGGCGACCATTCGCGTCAAGGAGCACCGCATGCTGACCTACAAGCGCCCCTGCATGGCACCGCGCGCGAGCATGTGCTTTGCTTCAACGGAGCTGGCGCGCGCCCTGTTTGACGGAAAAATCAACGCCCTGAGCTGCATCGGCGAGGGCACGATTGAAATGAAGGGCATGATTTCCATGCTCGACAACCTCAACAGGCTGCTCGACAGAGTTGCGCTTTACCTCGCTTAAGAAAGGAAGGTAGTAGTTATGAGCTTTGAAACCTATCAATATCCGCAGAGCACCAAGCTCTTCCAGCGTGCGGCAAAGGTCATCCCCTCGGGCATTTACGGCCACCAGGGGCCCGCTGAGGGCTGTTATATTCCGGTTTCTGCCTTCCCCCTGTTCAGCAAGGAGGCCAAGGGCAGCTATTTTTGGGATGTGGACGGCAACCGTTTTATCGACTATATGTGCGGCTACGGCCCCAATGTGCTGGGTTACTGCGACCCGGAGGTGGACGCCGCCGCGCTGGAACAGCTGAAACTGGAAAACTGCGTCACCGCACCCTCCTATAAAATGATTGAATTCGCGGAGCTGCTGACGGATACGGTTGCCTGCGCGGACTGGGCATTTTTTGCCAAAAACGGCGGGGACACCACGACCCTTGCTATCATGACCGCCCGCGCCGCCACGCACCGCAAGAAGATTGTGTTTGTCAACGGCTTTTACCACGGCGTTGCCCCCTGGACACAGAAGCTGGATTACCCCGGCGTGTTGGAGGAGGATGTGGCGAACAACCTCTATGTGGATTGGAACAACATCGACGCGCTCAAGCAAACGCTGGAGGAAAACGAAGGCGAGGTTGCGGCCTTTATCGCAACCCCGTATATGCACGGCAACTTTTTGGATAACGTGTTGCCGGAGCCGGGCTATTGGCAGCAGGTGCGGGAGCTGTGCACACAAAAGGGCATTGTGCTCATCATTGATGATGTGCGCTGCGGGTTCCGCCTGGATTTGGCCGGCAGCGACCATTTTTACGGCTTTGAGGCGGATTTGATTTGCTTCTGTAAAGCCCTCGCCAACGGCTGGAACGTTTCCGCCCTGTGCGGTAAGGAGGAGCTCAAAAGCGTGGTCAGCGGCCTGACCTACACCGGCAGCTATTGGCTCAGCGCCGTGCCGTTTGCGGCGGGCATTGCCTGCATCAACAAAATGAAGGCCCTGGATTTGCCCACGATGATGCGCGAAAAGGGTCTTGCCCTCATCAACGGCCTGAAGGCGGCGGGGGAAAACAACGGCTTCCATCTAATCGCCTCGGGCGAGCCCGCGCTGTTCTACCTGCGTATTGACGCTGACAACAGCCTGATGATTCATCAGGAGTGGGTGGCCGAATGTGTCAAGCGCGGCATATTTTTCACCAACCACCACAACCACTTTATCAATGCATCCTTGACAGACGAGGATATTCGCTATACCGTTGACGTTGCGGAAGAGGCGTTCCGTGTGCTGCGCAACAATCACCCGGAACTTTTTTAAAAGAGATTGGAGGAAGGAACACATGCCACTGACAAAGCAAGAATGGCTTTCCCTGGAGGAAAAGGCGCACCAATTGCGCCGGGCAACCCTGGACACCACCCACTTTGCCGGCAGCGGCCACATCGGCGGCGGCTTGAGTGCGATGGACATTATGGTTGTATTGTATTACAAATACATGAACCTGAAAAAAGACGACCCCACTTGGGAGGACCGCGACCGCTTTATTCTCAGCAAAGGTCATGCGGGCATCGCCTATGCGCCGCTTTTGGTTGACCAGGGCTGGAACGACGCAGAACAGCTGAAAACCTTTAACCACACTAATTCCAAAATGGGCATTCATCTGGATGCGAACAAGGTAGTCGGCGTAGATGCCTCCACCGGCTCCCTCGGCCACGGCCTTTCGATTGCCGTAGGCACAGCCCTGGCTGCGCGTGTGCTGGGGAAAAGCTATTACACCTACTGCGTCACAGGGGACGGCGAGCTGGGTGAGGGCTCCAACTGGGAGGCTGCCATGTCCGCCGCGCATTACAACACCACCAACTTAGTCTGCTTTGTGGACCGCAACCGCTGCATGATTGACGGGCGCACCGAGGACATCATGCGCTTAGAGCCGCTGGCGGATAAATTCACCGCCTTCGGTATGAAGACGCTGGAAATTGACGGCCACAACTTCAAGGAGCTGTGTGAGGCGATTGACTTTGCGCATTCCTACAAAGAAGCGCCCGTGATGATTGTTGCCAACACCATCAAGGCCTGCGGCATCGACTACATGGAGGACGATTACGTTTGGCATTACGGCTCCTTGGATGACGACGCCTACAACCGCGCCACAGAGAGCCTGAACCGCTATTACGAAGCGCGCAAGGCGCGTGTCAATAAGGAAGGATAAAGGAGGAAGGAACAATATGGCTAGCGGATTAACCTATACGGCGGTAGATTCCACCGCCTTATCCACTGCGGAATATTACGGCAAAGCGCTTGTTGAGCTCGGCACAGAGCATCCCGAGGTTGTTGCCATCACAGCAGACCTTGCAAAGTCCACCAAAATCGGCGACTTCATGAAAAAATTCCCCGACCGCTTTTTTAACGTCGGCATCGCGGAGCAGAACATGTTCGGCATCGCCGCGGGCATGGCAAAGGCGGGGCTGGTTCCGTTCCTCTCCACCTTCTCCCAGTTTGCGAGCATGCGTGTTGCGGACCAGCTGCATACGGATATTTGCTATCAAAATGTCAACGCCAAGGTGATTGCCACCCACGCGGGCACCTCTTTCGGCCAGGCGGGTTCCACCCACCACGCCATCTGTGACCTTGCGCTGGTGAGTTCCCTGCCGAATCTTACTGTCATTGTCCCGGCGGACAGCATGGAGACGGTCAACGCCGTGCGCACGGCCTACGAAACCCCCGGCCCGTTCTATATCCGCATCAACCGCGGCTTTGACCATGTGCTGTATGATTCTACGGAATACGGCTTCCAGCTGGGCAAGGCGGTTGAGCTGCACGCGGGCACGGACATCACGGTGATTGCCTGCGGCTCCTGCGCCTATCAGGCGCTGACCGCCGCGCAATTCTTAGACAATGCAGACGGTTTGAAGGTACGCGTGCTCAATATGCACACCATCAAGCCGCTGGATAAGGAAGCCATCCTGAAGGCGATTATGGATACCCGCCGCATCGTCACCGTGGAGGATCACTCCGTCATCGGCGGCTTGGGCAGCGCGGTTGCGAATGTCATGGCGGAAGCCGGCAAGGGCTGCGCCTTCCAGAAGCTTGGCTTCCAGGATGAATTCGCCCCCATCGGCCTGCACGAGGATATCATGTCCATCGCGGGTATTGATTCCAACGGCATCATTGCCGCCGTGCGCGAGGTCATGGGCAAGGACTTTGAGGAAGACGACAACTGGACGGACGATGTGTAACGGGAGGGGATACTATGCCATCGCAGAACGAGCTTTTTACCAATAAACTGTTCCTGAATGCGATTTTACCCCTGCTGAAGGTGATCGCAACAGACGACCCGAAGCTTGCCAAACGCTTTGCCAATGCCCATGCGGTGATTCAAATCAGCGCAAAAAATCCGGAAGCGCCGGGCGGCAAGGTGGCAACGCATTTCGTCGTCAATTCCGGCGAGTGGCTGGTGCACAATGACCGCACCACCAAAGACCCGCATATTGAGCTGGAGTTTAAAAGCATCGAAGCCATGAACGCCTTTTTTAAGGGGCAGATGAATGCATCCACCCTGCCGAAAATTCACGGCATCTTGAAAAAAACCGGCGTGTTCGCCTCCTTTATGATGCTGCTGTTAAAAATGTCCTCCCTGCTCACGGCAAAGGCTCCGCCGGAGGACGCGGCCACAAAGGCGCTGTTGGTGAAGTGTTACTTCTACCTGCTGCCCGCGGGCATCAGCCAACTCAACAAGCTCGGGCATGAGGCAATTCATGACTGGACGAGTAAAAGCCCGGATCGTGTTTACGCCCTGGCCGTTAACGGCCACCCGGAGGTTGCCTCCTATATCCGCATCAAGGCGGGCAAATCCCGCGCGGGCAGAGGGGAATATACCCGAGCCATGCCGTTTTTCACCCTGCGCTTCGACAGCTTTGACAGCGCCCTGGGCATTTTGATGTCCATAGACGACATGTTAGAGGCAACAAAAGCGGGCAGATTGATTATGGACGGCGCTCCGGAATTCGGTGCCCAGCTCGGCGAATTTTTGCTGACGGTGGGGACATTTGTGCAATAAAAATTAGTATCAGGTTCGCTACGGGAGGGCAGGCTCATCTGCCCTCCTGTTTTGTTGGTATGCAACATTTGTTACGGCATCCGAATTGTTGCCCTAAACTTTCCTCATGACAAGCCACCATTGTGGGTCAAGGCCACTAACCTGTTCTTCTGCTAATTCCGTCACTTGCAGAAGCCATGGCTTTATCAGGAGCAACATATCTTCCCACAGCGAGGGATTATAACCCCAATCTAAATCCATCTGAAACATGTAATGTGAAATGACAAGCAGACCACCGGGTTTTAATACGCAGAGGCAAGCGTTCAATAGATGCATAAACAGTTCTTTCAGCGATTGTTCAAAAGTACCACTTTCGTACTGTTCGTTTATGAGTCTAATCATATCCGGCAAGATAGAAAACCACTCACTGTTTGTTGTGTCAATGCCATATTGTTCAGCTAAAAAAGTCTGTAAAATGTCATTGCAGCTGTGTTCAAACACCAAACAATCCACTTGTTTTCCATGTAGATGCTGTTGAATGTTATTTGCGTCATCCGCAATAATCTGTATATTGTGTTTCATTGCCCTAGTTTTACGCAGCTGTTGCTTTGCCAGCGCTTGATTCATATTCACTGTAATATATGAGGCGACGTTGCTATATTGATAGAGCGCTTTCGGGATCATATCGGAAGCACCAGCTCCAATTTCTAAGACTGTAGCATTGGTCGGTAGCATTACCTTCTGAAAAATGTCAACCCATTTCCAGCGAAAATATAAGGTATAGACGATTGAAAAATCAGCAAGCGGCGCACATAGCAGCGCTTTTAGTTTTTGCTGGCGTTTCTTCCTTGGTAAGGTTTTCCATCTCCAGTGCTCTTTCAGAAAGAGAAACCGTTTTGCTGCGTATTCTATTTGGGAAGATACCTGCTCATAATTGTCCAGATTCTTCATCTCCTGCAGCTCCCCTCACCCACAACAATTAGTGCAAGGATGTGTATAGTTGTGTAATGATATAAATAGTCAGTACAATCCATTTTCGAATTCTCTCCTTATGTCTTTTGAATATATGATATAACAACCTTCGATTCTTTGCAAGGAACTTTGTTGTTAACTATTTCCCACCTCTTGGAGCCTAACTTCCCACGAAATTAAAGCATACACGAAGAGAGGATATCCACTCATGGATATCTTCCGGAGCGCAATTACAAGTGGTAATACTAACTCCAAGCAAAAATCTCGATATCTTTGCGGTCTTTTTCACAGATTTTTTATCTACGCTTTCTTTGGATATTGGTATTACTTGCCCTTTCTCAAAGGCCATGGTATGATATGGTCAAAAAAAGGGGGGCTCATTATGAACATGCCTTATATTTTCCGTGGGCAGATGCCCATTTTGCCCACAACCATTCATCCGGACGGCAGCTTGGATACACACAGCTTGCGGCGGGTTGTGGATTATTGCATGGAGAACAAGGCCTGCGCCATCGGCCATTTGGGCGGCGCTTCGGAATATCACAAGGTGGGAGTCCGTCAGCGTGAGGAGATTATTTCCGCCGTGGTGGAGCGCGTGGGCGGCCGCGTGCCGGTTTTTATCGGCACAACGGATCTTTCCATCACAGACAGCCTGGAAAACGCACGGCTTGCCCAGCGAATGGGTGCGGATTTGTTGATGGTCTGCTCCCCCGTGCATGGGTCAATGCCCAAGGCGGAATTGGCGGACTACTACCGGCGCGTGGCGGACGCCTGCACGCTGCCCATTATTGTGCAGGATACCGGTGCCTGCGCCGGGTGCTATGATGCGGAGTTTATCTTAAAGCTGCGAGAGGAGATTCCGAGCTGCCTGTACGCCAAGGCGGAGGGTGAAGGCTTTATGGAAAAAACGCAGGCGCTGATAGCCGGAGCAGGGGACAGGATGCAAATCATCGGCGGCGCAGCCGGATTTCATATGATTCAGTTGCTGCGCCTGGGTGTTACCGCGTTTATGACCGGCACCGAGGCCGCCGAAATCCACAATGATGTCATTTTTCGCTATCTGGACGGCGCAATCGATCAGGCGATTGACGCCTATTACACCCGCTTGCTGCCCTATCTGGAGCTGTTCAACTTGAATTGGCGTTTCTTCCTGAAATACATGCTGCACAAGCGCGGCGTTATCGCCAACACCGAGCTGCTCTTCCCCTTGGACGGCCCCCCGCCCAGCCCCCTGCTGATAGCCGAAATGGACTTTATTTGGGATAGAATCCAGCGTGGAGCAATTAAACACAACGGAGTTGGCTTATATTACTCCGGCACTTAACAGTAGTTAATTTTGCGGGTCAAAATGCTTGGATGTATGGGATTTTGACCCGCAAAATTTCTATACTAATATCCATTAGAATAAAGTGTACCCCGTGTCAAGGACAACATGGGTTTTTGCTCTTCCAAAATCAAAGGATATCAGCTATAGTAAAAGGGCTTTACCATTACGCAGGATAGTGCAACGCTGAGGAGCGACATGA
>JAVBPP010000079.1:0-16460 GCA_031549535.1 Oscillospiraceae bacterium | reverse complement strand
AACGGCATCGGCGAGCGGGCGGGCAATGCGGCCATGGAAGAAATTGTCATGGCGCTGAAAACGCGGGAAGGCTTCTACAACTGCGCCACGACTGTTGACAGCACGCAAATCTACCGCAGCAGCAGGTTAATTTACAACATTATCGGCCAAAGCGTACCCATCAACAAGGCCATCGTCGGCAGCAACGCCTTCTCCCACGAGAGCGGCATCCATCAACACGGCGTTCTGGCAGAGAAAACGACTTATGAAATCATAACGCCGGAATCCATCGGAAAAACGGCAGGCACCATGGTGCTGGGCAAGCACTCCGGCCGTCATGCGTTTGAAAAACGGGTGGGTGAATTGGGCTATCGCCTCACCCCCTCGGAGTTGGACGAATTTTTTGAGAAATTCAAAGAAATCTGTGACAAAAAAAAGACCTTTACAGACTCAGACATGGAGGCGCTGCTCACCCACAAGCAATTGCAGGACATGCTGTATGAGCTGGAAACCTTTGATGTTCACAGCTCAAAAAACAACGCCGCGACCTGTGTGATTCGCCTGAATAAGAACGGTGAGATTCTGCAGGATGTTTCCCTGGGAGATGGACCGATTGACGCGGCCTACAACGCCATTGATAAAATTGTGCATGCGCCGCAGAGTGAACTGGAGCTTTATACCATTCACTCCACATCGGACGGCAAGGATGCGCTGGGCGAAGTGATTGTAAAGCTGCGCAGCGGGGAGAATCTGGTCACGGGGCGCGGCCTTTCCACCGATATTATTGAGTCCAGCATCCTTGCCTATTTAAATGCCATGAATAAGCTGCTGGAATTGACCGCTAACCCGTAAAGGAGTTGCCGCGCATGGAAGCAAAGCATATTGAAATCTTGGACACCACCCTGCGGGACGGCGCACAGGGGGAGGACATCACCTTTTCCCTGAGCGATAAGCTGGCCGTAATTCACGCCCTGGATGCGTTTGGGGTAAGCTATATTGAGGCGGGTAGCCCCTGCTCCAACCCCAAGGACGCGGAACTTTTCGCAATCCTGCGCACAGTGAGACTGAAGCAGGCCACCCTCTGCGCCTTCGGCAGCACGCTGCGCAAAGGAAAAACGCCGGAAACAGACGAAAATTTCACGGCGCTCTTAGGGGCGGATACACCGGTGGTCATCCTCTTCGGCAAAGCCTGGGATTTACATGTCTCCGAAATTTTGCAGGTTACGCCGGAGGAAAATTTGGAGCTGATTCGCCAGAGCGTTTCATATTTTACAGAGCGTGGCAAAGACGTCTTCTTTGACGCAGAGCATTTTTTTGACGGCTACCGCGCCAATCCGGCATATGCATTAGAAGTGCTGCAGACCGCTCAGCAGGCGGGAGCTGTGCGCCTTTGCCTGTGCGATACAAACGGCGGTACTCTCCCGGGAACGCTGTTCCGGATTGTGCGAGAGGTCTGCGGCAATTTTACGCTGCCTATCGGCATCCACACGCATAACGACAGCGGCTGTGCGGCGGCAAACTCTCTACTTGCACTGGAGGCCGGCGTTACGCACATCCAGGGAACCATGATAGGCCTGGGCGAACGCTGCGGGAATGCGGATTTGAGCAGCATCATTCCTGCCATCCAACTGAAAACGCCCTATTCCTGCGACGGAAAACTCAGCGCTTTGCAGGAAACAGCAAACAAAATCGCCGAAATCGCCAACACACAAATTCCCGCTAACCGTCCGTATATCGGCTCGGCCGCCTTTTCCCATAAGGCAGGAATGCATATTGATGGGGTGATTAAGAACCCGGCCAGCTTTGAGCATATCAACCCGGAGGAAGTGGGCAACCGCCGAAAATTCTTGATTTCCGAAGTTGCGGGGCGCAACAGTGTGCTGCAGCGGGTGCGGCAGTTTGAGCCGCGGCTCAGCAAGGATTCCCCGGAGCTGCTTGCCATCGTGGAGCAGATGAAGGAATTGGAACGCTGCGGCTATCAATTTGAAGCGGCGGATGCGAGTTTTGAGCTGCTGGCCAAGCGCATTCTCGGGCAGTATCGGCCGCACTTTTCCCTCATATACTACAAGGCCATGGACGAATACCCCGCGCCGGAACGTGAGCAGCAGGCAACTGCTATGATAAAAATCAGCGTAGACGGAAAAACAGAGTTGGCCGCCGCCATGGGCAAGGGTCCGGTGAACGCGCTGGACGGCGCACTGCGCAAGGCGCTGGAGGTTTTTTACCCTTGTCTCGCGGAAATCAAGCTGACGGACTACAAGGTGCGCGTTTTAGAGCAGGAGGCCGCCACCGCCGCAAAAGTGCGCGTATTGATTGAAACAGCGGACGCAGGCAGCAGCTGGAGCACTGTAGGCGTTTCGGATGATATTATACAGGCCAGCTTGACCGCGCTGATTGACGCGGTGGAGTATAAATTAAGTAAAACCGAGTAAGGAGACTGTGCACATGGGCATGACGATGACGGAAAAAATTCTGGCAAGGCACGCCGGGTTGGCAAGTGTCTCGCCCGGGCAACTGATTTTGGCGCAGCTTGACCGCGTTTTGGGGAATGACATCACGGCCCCTGTCGCAATTACGGAGTTTCGTAAGCTCGGCATTAGCCGGGTGTATGACAAGGATAGTATCAGCTTAGTCATGGATCATTTTACCCCGAACAAGGATATCAAGGCCGCACAGCAGTGCAAGCTATGCCGTGATTTTGCGGCGGAGCAGGCCATCCCCGGCTTTTATGACGGCGGTGCGGCTGGTATTGAGCATGCCTTGTTGCCCGAACAGGGGCTTGTCAACGCGGGTGACTTGATTATCGGCGCAGATTCCCATACCTGCACCTACGGTGCGCTGGGCGCGTTCAGCACGGGTGTTGGCTCCACGGATATGGCTGTTGCCATGGCAACAGGGAAGGCTTGGTTCAAGGTACCGGGCAGCATCCGCATAGAGCTGCGCGGTAAGCTGCCCAGGCACGTTTCCGGCAAGGATGTTGTATTGCACTTGATTGGCAAAATCGGCGTGGACGGCGCATTGAATCAAGCATTGGAGTTCTGCGGAAGCGGCGTTACGGCTCTTTCCGTGAGCGACCGGCTTTGTATTTGCAACATGGCAATTGAATGCGGCGCGAAAAACGGCATTTTTCCGGTGGATGATGCCGCGCTCACATACCTGCACGAAAGCGGCGCCAATGGGCGCAACTTCGAGGCGGCAGACCCGGATGCCGTCTATAGCGGGGAAATTACCCTTGATTTGGATACGCTGCGGCCGACCGCCGCCTTTCCGCATCTGCCGGAAAACACACATACCTTTGACGAAATCGGCGATATTCCTATCCATCAAGTCGTAATCGGCTCCTGCACAAACGGCCGGCTGGAGGATTTGCGTGTTGCGGCTGAAATTTTATCAGGCAAACGCGTTGCATCGCATGTGCGGGCTATCATAATCCCCGCTACGCAAAAAATTTATCTGGAAGCGATGGAGCGCGGTTATTTGAAA
Organism: Oscillospiraceae bacterium; assembly: GCA_031549535.1. GTDB lineage: Bacteria > Bacillota > Clostridia > Oscillospirales > Acutalibacteraceae > JAVBPP01. Next base: position 12,998 of record JAVBPP010000079.1, on the reverse strand, counting down.
ACCTTTGTTGAAGCGGGGGCACTGGTCAGCGCACCCACCTGCGGGCCCTGCCTGGGCGGGCATATGGGCATTCTTGCCGCGGGCGAACGCGCCGTTGCAACCACCAACCGCAACTTTGTCGGGCGCATGGGGCATGTTGAGTCCGAGGTCTATCTCGCAAGCCCGGCCGTTGCCGCCGCAAGCGCCGTAACCGGGCGGTTGAGCAGCCCGGAAGAATGGGAGGAATAAGCTATGCCGCAGGTAATCAAATATTCCGATAATGTGGATACAGATGTCATCATCCCGGCTCGTTACCTAAATATCCGGGATACGGCGGAACTGGCAACGCATGCCATGGAGGATCTCGACCCAGCCTTCCACACAAAGCTGCGCGGCGGGGACATACTCGTTGCAGGGAAAAACTTTGGCTGCGGCTCTTCGCGCGAGCACGCACCGCTGGTTCTGAAGGAATGCGGCATCTCTTTGATTGTTGCAGAGAGTTTTGCCAGAATTTTTTACCGCAACGCCATCAACATCGGGCTCGCCATCGTGGAATGCCCGCAGGCAGCTCAAGAAATTGGCGAGGGCGACACGGTAGAGGCGGATTTATCGGGCGGAACGCTTTTTAACCGCAGCAGCGGAAAGAACTACGCCATTCAACCCTTCCCGGAATTTATTCAAAAAATCATCTCCGCAGGCGGGCTCATCCCATTGGTGAAAGAGGGAGGGCTCCGCTGATGGAATTTCGTATTGCGCTGCTCAAGGGTGACGGTATCGGGCCGGAAATTGTGAACAGTGCCTGCCTTGTTTTGGACACCGTCGCCCGGCTGAATGGCCATCGCTTTCTATACACGGAGTATCCCATCGGCGGCGCTGCTTTAGACGCTTCGGGTCTTCCTCTGCCGGAGGAAACCGTGGCCGGTTGCCTGAACAGCGACAGCGTTTTGCTCGGTGCGGTAGGCGGGCCGAAGTGGGACAGTCTGCCGGGGTATCTGCGCCCGGAAAAAGCGCTGCTCGGCATTCGCAGTGCATTGGGGCTGTATTCCAACATCCGCCCCGCGCGGCTGTTTGACGCACTCAAAAACGCTTGCCCTCTGCGGGCAGATATCGTGCGCAACGGCTTTGACCTTGTAATCGTGCGTGAACTGACCGGCGGTATCTATTTTGGGGAAAGTGGACGCAGGCAGGGCAAAAACACAGAGGAAGCCTTTGATACGGAATGTTACAATGAGAAAGAAATAGAGCGCATCGGGCGCATCGCCTTTGCGCAGGCGCAGAAAAGGCGCGGGAGCGTAACCAGCGTAGACAAAGCCAATGTGTTGGAATCTTCACGCCTGTGGCGGGAAACCATGCATCGGCTGGCCGGGGAATTCCCCGGGGTTTCTTACCGCGATATGCTCGTTGATAACGCCGCCATGCAGTTGGTGCGTGACCCGGGGCAGTTTGATGTAATCGTCACCTCAAACATGTTTGGGGATATTCTTTCGGATGAAGCCGCGCAGCTCACCGGTTCCATCGGCATGCTGCCCTCTTCCTCTCTGGGTGACGGAACGCGCGGCATGTATGAGCCGATTCATGGCTCTGCGCCGGATATTGCAGGCAAGGGTCTTGCCAACCCCATCGCAACTGTTCTTTCCGCCGCCATGATGCTGCGGGACTCTTTTGTTCTGCCGCAGGAGGCCGAGGCAATAGAAACAGCGGTGCAGGCTACGCTGAACGCAGGCCTTCGCACCGCCGATATTGCCGAGGATGGGGTTTTGCCGCTTTCCACCGCTGAAATGACACAGCAGATTATTGACAGAATTTAAAAGGTAAGCAATACGGCTTCCTCTTTTTGTTGGAGAGCCGTGTTATTGCTGCATTGGTTTCGCTCATATTTACCGTTGCTTAGAGTTCTTTCATAGCGCACATGCGCCATAGCTTCCCATTGCTCTCCCCGCTGCCGAAAATGTATGTCATATTCCGCATGTATCACATTCCACCAGTTATCGCTAAAAATATTCAGTACTTGCGTTCGTGCAATCCCATCTGGCTGATTTTCGAGTTGAAATGCAATGCGATACATGCCATAATTTCCGCCGCGCAGGCGAAACCGTAAACCGTCCTCCTGTACTTCCAGCCGCTTCACTTCTAAATCTGCCCGCTCCAATTGAGCCGTAACACTTTTTGCCGCAACAGACGCCGGCTCCCCGTCAATGGTAACATACAGGCTGATTTTCATGCGGTCCGCCGGATAAATGCGATAATAGATTGGTTTAATGTTATAAATAGAAACAACAAGCAACAGCACAGCCAGTGCCGCAACGCCTAAGCGCCGCGGCAGACTCCTGTGCCGTTTTATTTCTTTCCTTCTGTCAATGCCTGTCTTGTTTATCCCAGTTGCTCCAATCGTACTTTAAAGTTTTCAATGCGCTCCTCCGTCACCAAGCCCTCGATGAAAGGCAGTGCGGTTTCCACCTGAAACGCTCTGCCGATTTCAATCATCGGGTGCTCCAGCAGTTCCGGGCAAAGCTCATCAATCAGGGCGCGGGTCTCCGGAGTGTCCAGCAATTCGCCGATGGTGTTTTGGAAGGAATACTTGCTCATGTCCATTCTCCTTTATTATGTGAAATTTGGGGTTTCTTTATTCCTTGCTACAGTGGCGTGTAACAGCTAAAAATTTAGTTGTTATGCGCCGCTATTGCGTAGCCGCGTTCCATGGCAAGCGTGTTCTGCCGCATGATGTCCGGATTTTTATCCGCAAATTTTTCAGCTAGGCTTGCGAGGTAAGCCTTCGGCTCCATCAGCTGGGTTGCACCGAGCAAAGCACCTATCATCACGATATTGGCTGTTTTTATATTGCCAATTTCCAGCGCAATATCCTCAGCGGGTATAGAAACAATGCGCACATCCTCCCGCGTCACCGGGGAGACTACGCGATTCGTGTTAAGAAACAGGTTGCCGCCTACCTTGAGTTGATTGCCAAATTTTTTAAAGGACTGCTCATTCATCGCAATAAGATGCATACACTGTTTCGGCAAGGGTGAAACAATTGCGCTGTCGCACAAAATCACTGTACACTTTGCGCTCCCGCCACGCTGTTCGGGTCCGTACTCCGGTAAAAAGGTGGCATGCAGCCCAACCTCAACCGCGCTTTGCGCCAGCAATATCCCGGCGCTGACGATACCCTGCCCCCCTGAGCCGGAAATCAAAACGGTGTTTTTCACATCATTCACTCCCCTTTCAAGCCGGATGTATCCTTGAACACACCCAAGGGGTAGGCAGGGATGGTGTGCTCCTCCATAAAGCGCAAGCTATCCAGTGGGCTCATACCCCAGTTCGTCGGGCAATTCGTTAACAGCTCCACAAAGGTAAACCCCTTGTGCGCCAGTTGTAGCTCAAACGCCTTTTGAATCCCCTTGCGTGCCGCGCGGATATGCTTGGGGTTGTCCAGCGCATGGCGCGCCACAAAACAGGGTGCCTCCAATGCGGCAATTAATTCACTCATTTTCATCGGATAACCCGTAGTTTGCGGATCTCTGCCCTGCAAAGAAGTGGTGGATTTTTGCCCTATCAGTGTTGTAGGTGCCATCTGACCGCCCGTCATACCGTAAGTTGAGTTATTTGCAAAAATAACCGTGAACTGCTCCCCGCGATTTGCCGCGGCAATAATTTCCGCCAAACCGATAGCCGCAAGGTCGCCGTCGCCCTGGTAGGTGAAAACCAGTCGTTCCGGGCAGCAACGTTTCACGCCCGTCGCCACGGCAGGCGCGCGTCCATGCGCCGCACCGACCATATCACCGCGCCAATACATGAGGCCAAGTGCCGCACAGCCCACCGGCAGCACATGCAGTGCATTATCGTTCTGCCCCAGCGCCTCAACGGCTTCGGCAATAAGTTTTGTTGCAAGCGTATGTAAGCAGCCAGGGCAGTATCCGCTCATCACAGGCATGGTGCCATAGGGGCGCTGATACACCTTTTCCATCATTTTTTACCCCCTATGACGCTCTGTATCGCCGTGAGCACACCCTCGTCGTCCAGCAGCAGACCGCCGGAACGGCCGTATTCATGAATCGGCGCACGCTCACGCACCTCCAACGCAATATCGTCACGCATCTGCGCCGGAATTGTCATTTCTATATCAATCAGTGCTTTCACGCGTGTATAATCCAGCTTCTGAAAACTCTGCTTTGGGAAGGGATATAGCGTGATAGGGCGAATCATGCCAACCTTTTCTCCTTGTTCCCGTAGCGTTATAACCGCCTCTTTGGCAACGCGAGCCGCAATGCCATAGGCAACAATCACCCATTGTGCGTCCTCCAGCAAAAACTCTTCGACTTGAACATCGTTTTGCTCCCACTGGCGGCATTGTGCCCCACGGGCTTTATTTTCCGCCTCCAACAGCAGTTCCGGCAGAATTGGTGTCAACGCGCGCGCATTACGTTTTTCCGCGCCGCGCGCCAAGTTCCATTTGCTTGTCCCTGCGTCGTTATGTTCCCGCATTTCCGGCAGTTCTACCTCTTCCATAATCGCGCCCAGGCAGCCATCCATCAGAATGAGCACGGGATTACGGTCTCGCTCGGCAAAGTCAAAGGAGCGGTAGGTTATATCTACCGCCTCCTGCAGCGTTGCGGGCGCAAACACCATCAGGCGAAAGCCCCCGTGCCCCATGGCCTTGGTCGCCTGCAGATAATCCGACTGCGCGGGTTGGATTGAACCAAGCCCCGGGCCGCCGCGGCTAATATTGACAATTAAAGCCGGGAGCTTGGTGCTGGAGAGGTATGAAATCCCCTCCGCCTTTAGGCTGATACCCGGACCGGAAGAACTTGTCATCGCGCGTACACCCATTGCGGCCGCGCCGTATACCATATTGATAGAAGCGACCTCACTTTCGCCCTGCACGAAAGCACCGCCAAGCTCCGGCAGTCTCCAAGAGAGGTATTCTGGAATTTCATTCTGTGGGGTAATGGGGTAGCCTGCAAAAAAACGGCAGCCTGCGCGTACCGCCGCCTCTGCAATCGCTTCGTTCCCCTTCATAAAACGCTTTTCCATTACTATGCCTCCCCCTTGCTCACTTCAATCGCACCATCCGGGCAGACCAGCGCACAAATTGCGCAGGCCGTGCATCCCTCTTGCGTCGCTTGGGGGGTAAAGTAACCTTTTTTACTGCGTTGCGTACCCATCACCAATATTTTTTTTGGGCAAAAATGCACACAATACTGACAACCCTTACATAAATTCGTGTTTAGCTCAATCCTACCTGCCATTGTTTCGCTTCCCCTGTCAGCAATTTCATTTTTTTTACGCATTTGCTTTATATCTTGCCGCATTTATGGTAACATAGCTTTATTGGGCTTGTCAATCGTTTGTAAAAAGAACAAAAATATATTTGGTCAAAATCTCGTCGTTTTGCACGATATTTTCTTTAATCCCCTCCTATTTCTACTGATTTTGTTGAATTTTGTTGACAGAGTGTATTTCGCAGGCTATAGTTAATGTAACTACAAATTATGGGGCGCATAATTATTTTCGAATTATTTCCTCTTTTTTGATGATATTTAAGATTATTTTCTTGTATTCAATGAATTTATTGAAATATTAGCTCGCGAGTTTTCTTGACTACAAGCCAAATTTTGCCTTTAACAAGGCTTAATTTTTAGTTATTTTTGGTTATATTCCAAAGTTATTACTCTGTTACCTATCGCGGTATTTCCGCACATAAACAATAAAACGATATTAGGGGGAAGGAAAACGCATGCTTGAACCGTTGGACAAGAATTGCTACGAATTTTTTTTGGAGGGTATCGCCGAGTACCGGCAGCAGCTGGATTATGACGCCGTTGAGCAGTTTGGGCACAAAATCAAAATCTCTGTTTTTCTGGAACATGTCGAACGCTTGGCCGCCTACATGAAAGAAGAACTTCACCTTGGCGCGGGGGATGTGTACACAGTGTTTCTCCCAACCAGCATCCAAAGCTTTGTAGCATTTTATGCGTTGAACAAACTGGGGGTTGTTATCAACTTTGTACATCCGCTCTCTCCGCCCGAGGTTCTATTGGAAGCAATGCGCGATACCCGCTCTCAAGGAATTCTCATTTTAGATTTACTGGCTGCAAAGTATGTGAATGTTATTAACGAATACGGCACACCTTGTTTGGTATGTTCCTATTCTGATTATGCCGGCGGAACGAAAAAAATTGGTCTGCGGGCGTTTGAGCCCATTGGTTCCCTGCCCGCGCTGCGGATTCATGAAAGAGACAGCTACCGCAGCGCCATCAGCAAAAAACGAAGCTGCGAGGGCGTTTCCGGCAACGGCAAGGATTTGGCGGTTTATTTGCACGGCGGCGGAACCACCGGCAAAAGTAAAACCATTAAGCTAAGCTCTTTTGCCATCAACTCTGTCACCGCTAAGGTCTGCACCTTTTCTGAAATCGAAGAGCCAGGCATTGATGCCACAATTATGGTGCTCCCCCTATTTCACGCCTTCGGGCTCGCCATTGCAATGCATGTGCCCATGTGCCGCGCGGGGCGGATCATCCCCATGTCTCAGTTTAACTCCAAACGTTTTAATGCGCTGATGCGTAAAAATAAAATTATTTTTATTGTCGGCATCCCGGTTATGTATAAAAAAATGATGCACGAGGATAATTTTGACGGTGAACACTTGAAAAACCTGCGCTTGCTGTTCTGCGGCGGGGATGATGTCACCGAGCTGGCGCTGGATGAGTTTAATCAATATTTAGAGAAATGGGGGGCGCGAGGCCGCCTATACCGCGGATATGGCCTGACAGAAGTCGCCTCCGTTTGCAGCACAAACCGAGACGGAGCGGTGCGCAGAAATTCTATCGGGACGCCCTTGGACGGAATTGAAATGCAAATCTGGGATGAAAATAAAACCAGACTGCCGAACGGCGAAATCGGTGAAATCGTTATTTCCGGTTCCACCATCATGGAAGGGTATTTTACGCCCGGCGGAGAAGAATCCTCCGGTCTGTTCACGGATGATAGCGGCAAGAAATGGGTGCTTTCAGGTGACCTCGGTTACCAGGACGATGATAACTATTTTTATTTTTCCGGCAGAAAAAAGCGCATCATCATCATTTCGGGTTATAACGTTTACCCCAACGACATTGAAGCCTGTGTCGAGCAGTTACCTTTTATCCGGGAGGTTTGTGCCGCCCAGGGTTATCAGAACGGAAAACCCATTGTCCGCCTGTTTGTGTCCTTCCGCCGCAGCGGTGATGAGGAAGAATATAAAAAAGAAATACTCAAGCAATGTGAGGAGCACCTCTCCACCTTCTCAATCCCAAGGGATATTGTGGTGATGAGCGAGCTGCCGCGCACACATATGAAAAAAGTGGACTTTATGAAACTGACGGAAATGTTGCCGAAATAATGCGGCAATTGCCCCTCGTTCCCTAATGCGAACCGTCGGCTTTTCTTGGTTGCTGCAGCCCACAGTTGTTAAAATATGTTGGCAAAAACACTTGCAATCGGCGGCAGCTTATGCTATAATTTTTCGGCATTACGCACGCAGAGCGAAAATCCGATCCTGCGGGGCACACCACTTTGTCCCGTTATAGGTGCAATCGCCTGCGGAGGTTTGCGGCTTTTGCGCAAGTCGCCTTGAAATGACATGCAAGGCAGGCATGCTTGCTCAGCCGCACAAAATAAGGAGGAAAAACTATGCCAGTGGTATCCATGAAGCAACTGCTCGAGTCCGGTGTCCATTTCGGTCACCAAACCAGAAGATGGAATCCGAAAATGGCTCCCTACATCTTTACGGAGCGCAACGGAATCTACATCATCGACCTGCAAAAAACCGTAAAAAAGTTGGAAGAGGCCTATCTCTATATCCGCGATATGGCAGCCAACGGGGATGAAATTCTGTTTGTCGGCACCAAAAAGCAGGCGCAGGACTCCATTAAGGAGGAGGCCCTCCGTTGCGGTATGCCTTTTGTCAACGCGCGTTGGCTCGGCGGCATGCTCACCAACTTCCAAACCATTCAGCGCAGAATCAAGCGGCTTTCTCAACTCCAGGCCATGGAGGCGGACGGCACCTTTGACCTGCTCCCCAAAAAAGAAGTCATCAAACTCAAGCTCGAAATCGAGCGTTTGGAGAAGTTTATGGGCGGCATCACAAAGATGAAGCGCCAGCCCAAGGCTATGTTCATTGTTGACCCGCGCAAGGAGCGCATCGCAGTGGCAGAAGCGAAGAAGCTGGGCATCCCGATTGTTGCAATCGTGGACACCAACTGTGACCCGGATGAAATTGATGTAGTTATCCCCGGCAATGACGACGCGATTCGCGCCGTGCGCCTGATTGCCGCCGCTATGGCGGACGCCGTTATCGAAGGCAGGCAGGGCGAACAGGGATTAGAAGAAGCTGCCGCAACAAGCGCAGCGGAAGAAAGCGTTGAAGCAGCCGCAGAATAAACCGGAGATAGGAAGGGAAAACAATGGCATTTACAGCAAAAGATGTACAAACCCTGCGCGAAAGAACCGGCGTAGGTATGATGGATTGTAAAAAAGCGCTGCAGGAATCTGACGGCGATATGGAAAAAGCAATTGACTTTCTGCGCGAAAAGGGCCTTGCCGCCGCGGCGAAAAAGGCCAGCAGAATTGCAGCAGAGGGTGTTGTAGTTGCATACCAAGACGGCAATGTCGGCGCGATGGTCGAGGTCAACTCCGAGACAGACTTTGTGGCGAAGAATGCGGAATTCCAGGGCTTTGCGCTGGATATCGCGAAAACAATTGCTACCGTGAATCCTACAGATGTGGACGCACTGCTGAATGAAAAGCTTGCCGGTTCCGACAGAACTGTGCAGGAAAATTTGCAGGATAAAATTCTCTCCATCGGTGAAAACCTCAAGGTGCGCCGTTTTGCGCGCGTTGAAGGTACCGTTGCCACCTATATCCACATGGGCGGCGCAGTCGGCGTTATGGTGCAATTTGAGGCCGGCGCCGCAGCTGATAAAGCGGAGTTTACCGCAATGGGCAAGGATGTCGCAATGCAAATCGCCGCAATGAGCCCACAGTACCTCAACCGCGACAGTGTCCCGGCTGAAGATATTGAACACGAAAAGGGCATCCTGCTTGCACAAATCAAAGAAGATCCCAAGATGGCTAACAAGCCCGAAAAGGTTTTAGAAGGCATCATCACCGGTAAAATCAACAAGTTCCTGGCCGAAAACTGCTTGCTGGAGCAGGCATTTGTCAAGGATGACGAGCTGACCGTGAAGGCTTATGTGGAAAGCGTCGCCAAAGATTTGGGCGCTGACATTCAGGTCGTCGGCTTTACCCGCTTTGCCAAGGGCGAGGGTCTGCAGAAAAAGGAAGACAACTTCGCAGAAGAAGTTGCCAGCATGATGTAGCCCGCGCAAATACAAGCTATGTATGAAGCACCCCTCAGCATCTTCAAATGCTGAGGGGTGTCGCACTAATTCCGAAAAAACAACATAATATTCCATAGCGTCATTCATCCTTTTAATCCAATCCATCTGTTCCCCTCCCTTTGATAAAAAGTATATCACACAAACTGTTTTTTGTCTTTGCATTTTATGCACGAAATAATCAGATCAGAAAACCAACCAAAATATAAATCATCTTCGTGGAAAGGATTATTGGAATGACATCGAGAGAACGTGTGCATCTGGCTTTGGCGCGGAAAACACCGGATCGCCTGCCCTTTAATTTTTGGATGGACCGCAGCCGTATGGCGCAGCTGGAGCGTGAGCTGGGCGCTAATTTTCGGGTCAGCCACTATGGCGCAGATGTCATAGAAACCTTCATAAATATGCCTTTTTTCTCAGAGATCACGAAAAACGCGAGGCAGTTGCAGGATGACACAACTACCTGGACGTTGCAATACGGCGCGAGCAATCTCTATCCCCTGCGCAGCGCGCCTTTGCCTGACCCGGACAATCCCGCGTGTTATCTCGGTATCCGCAGCGACCGTCTGCGTTACCCGGATAAAGCACTATTCGCACTCGTGCCATCCCCCCTCGAAATTTTGTTTGGTGTTCTCGGCCTGGAGCAACTGTTTTACAGCCTGGCAGATTATCCGAATCTCGCAGATGAGCTTTGTGAGCGCATTTCCCTTGTTTTGCTGCGTGCAGTCAATCGCATTTTAGACTGTGATGTGGATGTGCTCTACCTTGCCGGCGATATCTGCAGCACGCGGGGAGCCATGCTCTCAGAAGAAATGCTGCGCCGCTTTGTTTTTGAACCCATGCAAATCCTCATCCATTGTGCCCACGCGCGCGGCATTCCGGTATTTTACCACACGGACGGCTATGTCATGGATATCCTCCCCCTGTTTGTGGAATACGGCATAGACGGCATTAACCCGTTGCAGTATTCCGTTGGCAATGACGCGGCGCGTTTCGCCGCAGAGTATGGGAGTAAGCTCATGCTTTACGGTGGCATGGATAACTGCTTCATCCTGCCGCACGGCAGTGTGGATGAAATTAGGACGCATATACGCAGCCTCTTTGACATTCTCGGGAAAAGCGGGGGCTTTATCGCCTCAAGCCACGACATCCCCGCCGATGTGCCACAGGAAAACCTGGACGCTATGGTGCAGGCGCTTCAGGAGTGCCGGTATGGGAATCCAATGCCGTAATATAAATTGTTCAAAAGAGCTTGCAAGCTTGGAACATTATGGTATAATAACCTCACGAAGCTCCCAGGAGCTTCGGAGAACATTGTATCCTGGTTATTTTAAGGATATCTGGTTATACCTCAAATGCGCTTTTGTTACAAACACAAGTTTCTTTTCACAGCTGTTTTGGGTAATACAGTAAGCTGTTGGCAATGGATTTGCTCGTATATGTACTTGCGCATATAGATGCATGCACGCGTGAGGCAGGATAGCGGTCGCGGAGTCGGAAGGCTCTGCCGGACTTCCAGGATTCCGTCGGCCGAATGCGTGTGTTTTTTTAGATTGGGTACGCCCTCAAATTAAAATGAGCTGAAAAATTTTTTGGCTACAAAAAGAAAAGGTGGTTTTGTTTTGAAAAGGGGACGGATTGCATGTTTATTCCTGGCGTTAGTTTTGTGTATTGGGGTTTTTCCGGTGCAAGTGTTTGCGGCGGTGAGCGGGCAAGCCGTGGTTGCATATGAGGAAACGCAGTTTACCTCTGGCAGTTTTAGTTACGACTATCCATATGACTATGACGCAAATTACAATCGCATCGTAAACAAAAAGGAACTCCAAGTTGTCGGTTATGTCGGCTCCGGCTCAAAAGCAACAATTCCTGCAAGCGTTGCGGGAAAGCCGGTTACCAGTATTGATTATGGCGCTTTTATGGACGATTGGAGGCTATCTGAAATTGTAATCCCCGGCAGTGTAAAAATCATTCATAACAGAGCATTTTTTAATTGTACTAGCTTAACAAAGGTAACGATGGGAAACGGCGTTTCAGAAATTGGCAATGAGGTTTTTCAGGGCTGCTCCAAGTTAACAGAAATTAAAATTCCTGCCAGCGTGACGAATTTGGGAAACAATGCCTTTGCAGAAACTCCCTGGCTGGCAAACCAACCTGCGGGCGTGGTTTATATTAATAATATAGCCTGTGCATACAGCGGAACAGCAAAAGGTACTTTGACAATAAAAACCGATACAAAGGCAATTGCCGGTAGCGCTTTTTATGGTCAAAAGCAGTTAACATCGGTAAGTATCCCGAATAGTGTAAAGAAAATCGGTGAAAGTGCATTTCTGGGTTGCAGCGGATTGACCAAGGTTACAATTGGTACCGGGGTATCCGTAATAGAAGGCGGTGCATTCTCAGAGTGTACAAAGCTAGCAGAAATCCGAATCCCCGGGAATGTAAAAGAAATCCAGAATGGTTATGGGAGCGAAGGAGCTTTTTCAGAATGTACAGCGTTAAAAAAAGTAACCTTAGTTAACGGGATAGAAAAAATAGCTAATCACACATTTTCCGGATGTAAAAATCTCATAGAGCTTTCTATCCCCGGCAGTGTGAAATGTGTGGGTGACTTGGGAAACGGCAATAGCTTAAAAAAGATTGTCTTGGGCAATGGCGTTGCTGAAATCAATCGCTGGGCTTTTTCATATTATGAAAATTTGTCGGAAATCGTCATTCCCACCAGTGTACAAACAATTGGTATGGGTGCATTTGAAGCTACAAAATGGCTAAAAAATCAGCCTGCGGGTGTGGTTTATGTGAACAAGATTGCTTGCGCCAGCAACGGAACGATGAAGGGCGCACTGTCATTGAAAGCGGACACAAAAGCAATTTCCGGAGGCGCTTTCTTGGATCAGGAACAATTGACAAGCGTAACGTTTCCTAACAGTATAAAAGAAATCCCGGAACTGGCTTTTGCCGGTTGCAGCGGACTGACAAATGTCACTATCGGCAAAGGCGTTGTCACAATTGGCGGTGGCGCATTTTTTGACTGTACAAAGCTAACAGAAATTGTGATTCCCGGAAACGTAAAGCGTCTGCTGCCGTATCAAGTTTCGGGAGCCTTTACCCGTTGTACCGCATTAAAAAAGGTAACTATTGAAGAAGGCGTTACCGAAATCGGTTGGAAAGCTTTTTTTGGTTGTACACAATTAAAAGAAGTTGTTATCCCAAGCAGTGTAACAAGTATTGACGCCTGGGCCTTTGGTTATGACGGCGGTTTTGAGCCAACTCCATTCACAATTAAAGGCTACCGCTCCACTGCTGCTGAAAGTTATGTCAAATGGGAAAAAGAGACAATGGAGAACAGTGTCGTTAAGTTTTCCGCTTTGACACCAAAAAACATGACCTCAACAAAATTCAACCGAAGTTCCAGCACACTTGGTGTGAAGGAAACTTTTTCGCTTTCGCTCATAGCAACCCCCACAAACGCCACTTACCGCTACAACCATTATTTTACATTTTCATCCAGTGATAAAACCGTGGCAACTGTCAATTCAACAGGTAAAGTTACCGCTTTAAAAGCCGGAACCGCAAAAATCACCGCTACCAGTAAAATTGACGGCAAGATAGTTGCAACCTGTACCGTTACTGTCAAACCAGCCCCACCAT
>JAVBPP010000099.1:0-34154 GCA_031549535.1 Oscillospiraceae bacterium | reverse complement strand
GCCAGGTTTGCAAAATTTTGGGCGTACATACGGAACATTTACCGGAAATTGTGGATTCCTCCGCCTTGGTGGGTAAACTAAGGCAGGAGCAGGCAGAAGAGCTGGGGCTCTGCGCGGGTATATCTGTTTACGGCGGCGGCGGCGACGCATCGCTCATCGGCGTGGGCGCGGGTGCGGGTGCATTGGGGGATACCCATATCTACTCCGGCACCTCCGGCTGGGTTTCCACCGTGGTGGAGAAATCCATCGTGGATATCAACGCCATGATTGCGGCCATCGTCGGCGCACAAAATGGGTTATTCAACTATTTTGCCGAGCTGGAGACGGCGGGCAAATGCCTGGAATGGGTGAAGGATCACCTGGCGCTGGATGAAATTGATATATTTTTGGAGAAAAAGGATGTTTCCAGCTCCATGGAAAGCAAATATACCAGTTTGTATGACTACCTTTCCCATGTGATTGACGGTATTCCCGCCGGTTCGGGCGGCGTGGTGTTCACCCCCTGGCTGCACGGGAACCGCTGCCCGTTTGAGGATCCCAACGCGCGCGGCATGTTCTTTAACATCAGCTTGGATACGGGCAAAACCGAGTTGATTCGCGCGGTTGTGGAGGGCGTTTGCTACCACATGCGCTGGTTTTTGGAAACACAGGATAAAAAAATTAAAACCTCGCAAACCTTGCGCTTTGTGGGCGGTGGAGCGCTCTCTGCCGTAACCTGCCAAATCATGGCGGATGTAACCGGGCGCGTTGTGGAAACCGTGGAACAGCCGCAAAATGTCGGCGCTGTCGGCGCGGCGGTTGTCGCAGCCGTCGGCATGGGTCTTTTGCCGGATGTTGCGGCGGCGAAGGCGCTTATTCCGGTTGCAAAAGCCTATCAGCCCAGGCCGGAAAACTTTGCGGCACATGAGCGCAACTTTGCCGTTTATCAAAATTTATACCGCAGCAACAAGGAGAATTTTAAAAAGCTGAACGAATCGGTTTGACTTTTCAGAAACGGACTGTTATACTAAAATTTAGGTATGAAACAAGTGCGATTTGCTTGGTTTTGCCGGACTATATAAGGGTAAAAGATGATGAAAAAACATGGGAGACTGTGCGTGGTTCCGGCCGCGCTGTTGCTGAGCTTGGTCGCTTGCAATCCTCCGCCGGCGCAGGGGGGCATTGCCGGGCTGACCGTGCAGGACGAAAACGGCAAAAACTATGTCGTAGTGACGGACGCCAAGGGCGAGATACAAACGGATGACGCCGGTAATATACTGGAGATCGAAACGCAGCCGGATGGCAAAGCCGCAACGAATACCGCCGGAGCACCGGTGACAAACTATATCGCCCCGCCCAAACAAATTGTTTATGCCGACTATTATGAGACCGCGCATTTTAAATTCCGCGTTCCGGAGGGCTGGGAGAAAAAGGACGCGGGAAAAATGAGCATGCAGCTCAAGGGGCATGAGGCAGTTTGGGAGATGCAGCTGCTGCGCAGACAGACGTTGGAGGATACTGCAAATCTATCCCGCCAATTGCTTCTAACGCTGGCGCAGGAGGCAGGCAAAAAGCCGTTGGAGGAAGCGGAGAAGGTCATTTTGGGTTATCCTGGCATCCTGTTGCGCCAGCCCTTGACGGCAGATGGGACAGACTCTGTGTATGACGCCTATCTGTTCGCCCATGGGGAGGATGTGCTTGCGATTTATTTGAAATACCCGCTGGGGGAGCAGGAGTTGCTGGATTTTGACAGCTTAATTAAGCAAATGACAGTAAAGCCGCTCGGGAACGAAAGCGAAATTACAAGCGCCCCATAAGGCGGTTGTGACACGATAGAAAAGGGAGAAGGGTCTGTATTTGCAGCCCGAAGGAGAAAGGAAAGTCAGCATGTTATTTACGCAGGATATCGGAATTGATTTGGGTACTGCAAATACGTTGGTTTACGTCAAGGGGAAGGGAATCGTCATTCGCGAGCCCTCCGTTGTGGCGGTGGATCAAAGCACCATCCCATACCGCGTTAAGGCGGTAGGTGCGCAGGCAAAAGAAATGATAGGCCGTACACCCGGCTCCATTACAGCGGTTCGCCCGCTGAAGGACGGCGTGATTGCGGATTTTGAAACAGCCTCGGATATGTTGAAGTCGTTTATTCGCCGCGCCATCAGCATGTCTCCCCTCTCCCGTGCGCGGGTTATGATTTGCTACCCCTCCGGCGTCACCGGGGTTGAAAAGCGCGCAATCTATGACGCGGCGAGGAGCGCGGGCGCCAAATATGTCAGCTTGATTGCGGAGCCCATGGCGGCGGCAATCGGCGCGGGTCTGCCTGTAACGGAGGCCACCGGTTCCATGGTTGTGGATATCGGCGGCGGCACGGCGGAGGTTGCGGTGATTTCCTTAGCCGATGTTGTAACCTCCAACTCTGCGCGTGTTGCGGGCGATACCTTTGACGAGGCCATTATTTCCTACATCAAAAAGAAGTACAACCTGCTCATCGGCGAGCGGACGGCTGAGGACATTAAAATAACCCTCGGCTCAGCCTACCCCTACGAGGGGGAGGGCGCAATGAACATCAAGGGACGCAACCTGATGGACGGTCTGCCCAAGAATATTGAAATTACCTCTGAGGAAGTGCGTGAGGCGTTGGCGGATAGCGTCAACCAAATTTTGGATGTCATTCGCACCACGTTGGAGAGCACACCACCCGAGCTCGCGGCAGATATCATTGACCACGGCATTATGCTCACGGGCGGCGGCGCACTGCTGCGCGGGCTGGATACCTTGATTACCATGGAGACCAAGATTCCCGTCCTGGTGGCGGATAATCCGCTGGACTGTGTTGTGGACGGCACAGGTCTTTGCCTGGACAGCGACATGTTCGGCAAGATTCAGAGCCAGAATAATTTCTGACAGGGATCAATGCTATGCTAAAGTTTTTTCGCGGAACAGCCTTTAAGGTCACGCTACTTTTGCTCGCCGCCCTAATCGTGGGGACGGCGGCTGCAGCGGGTCTTCGCTCCGGCGCTTCGCCGGTCAATACGGTTGTCAGCACGCTGCTCACTCCGCTGCAGCGTGCTTCGTCCTATGTTTCGGATCAGCTTTCCCGCTTTTCCGTCAGCTTTCGCTCCTCCTCTTACCTCTCGCAGGAACTGGAGCAGGCTCGCAAAGAGAATGAGGAACTGCGCGAGCAGCTGGTTGGCTATGAACAGGCTAAGCAAAAAAACGAAATGTATCAGGAATTTTACGGCCTAAAGCAGGAGCATGCGGACTATGTGTTTGCGGAGGCCTCTATTGTGGCGCGGGATCCGGGCTCGCAGTACGCGGATTTCACGATTAACAAGGGGTCTGCAGATGACATTAAGGTCAACGACGCGGTGGTTTACGGCCAGAGCCTGGTTGGCATAGTGGTGGAAGCCGCGCCCTTTACCGCAAAGGTGCGTGTTTTGCTAAACCCGGAATTCAGCGTCGGAGCCTATGAGCTGCGCACGGCGGAAACCGGCTATGTGAGCACCAATGCAGAGCTTGCTCTGGAGGGCCTGTGCCGTATGCCGGATTTGGAAAGCGGCACTGCCATTGCCCCCGGCGGCATCATCTGCACCTCCGGCATTACAGGAAATTACCCGCGCGACTTACACATCGGCACAGTGAAACAGATTAAGAGCGATGACATCAACATTTCCTCCTATGCCGTGATTCAGCCGAACGTTAAGTTTGCCGATTTGCGGGATGTGTTTGTAATCACCTCGTTCAGCGGCCAAGGGGAGGAGAAGCAGTGAAAAAGCTGTTAAAGAACCGCCCCGTGCTCTACCGGCGCACAGCCTATGCGCTGCTGCTGCTCCTGCTGCATTTGCTGCAGAGTACGAAAGGCCTGTTCCCCGAACCGTTCGGTGCGCACGCATTCCTGTTGATTCCGGCCGTTGTGTGTATCGGGATGTGTGAGCGCGAATATTCGGGGCTTTTCTTTGGGCTGTTCGCAGGCCTTTTGTGGGATAGCACCCTGCTGAGCAACCACTACCATGCCATGTTTTTGTGCGTGCTCGGCCTTTGCGGCGGCGCGCTCGCCCAGCATTTGATGCGCAACAATGTTATGACGGCTAGCATTCTCAGCGCGGGGGCACTCCTGCTCTATACACTCGCGCGCTGGCTGCTTGCCATTCCGGATGCCGGTTTCGGCTTTGCCGTGCAGCGCCTGATACGCTTTTATTTGCCGTCGCTGCTGTATACGCTGGTTTTATCTGTATTTTTATATATTTTGGTTCGTATGATTTTTCAACGTTTTCCGTCTTTGCATACGGACGTTGAGATGGATTGATTCGGCGATTGCGAAAGCCCTGGACGCGCAATGCGCGCCCCTACAGTAGGCGTATGTAGTAGGGGCGGCCATTGGCCGTCCGCCGTTTTATACGTTTCGCATTTGCCTAATGGAATGAGCGAAAGGAGAATCCGCTGTGAAAACCGAAAAATCCTATTTGTTTCGCCGTCTGGTTTTGATGGGCGGCATTCTGCTGGTGTTGTTTTCTTTTGGGGGCACCTTGTTTTATCTGCAGATTGTAAACGGAAAGGCCTATGCCGAGGTCGGCTCGCAGACCGTGGGCAAGGATGTGATGCTACCCGCCGCACGGGGGGAGATTCTGGACCGCAACGGTGTGCCGCTGGTTGTGAACAAGCAGACCCACTCCGTCATTTTTGAAGCGGCGCGTTTCCCCTCCAAGCAGGAGCAGCAAAAGCGCAATGTGCTGATTTTAAACCTCATTCGCCTGTTTGAATCCCACGGAGCCGAGTGGCTGGATGATTTGCCCCTTGCCTTTAACGCAAAAGGGGAAATTGAGTTTTTGCCGGAGCGTGAGAAGGATATCACCTTCCTGAAAAGTAAGGATGTGCTGTGGCTGAATGACTATGCCACGGCACAAAATTGCATGGATGGCTTGATAAAGCTGTTTCAGTTGGAGGAATATGCCAAGCAGGACGCGCGCAAGGTTGCCTCCGTCTGCTTTAGCCTGCGCAAAAACAGCTTTCGCGTAAGTGCGCCCTACACCTTTGCCGAAAACGTGCCCGCCGAATTGGTGGCGGCAATCAAGGAGGAGAACCTCAACTTCCCCGGGGTGAGCAGCACCATTGTTCCAAAGCGGGAATATATGGTGGAGGGCTGGCTTGCGCCGCATATTTTAGGGCGCATCGGCGCGATTGATGAAGGCGAATATGCCAAGCTAAAAGAAAAGGACGCGAGCTACCAGCTCAATGACCAAATCGGCAAAAGCGGCATTGAAGCTTCGATGGAATCCTATCTGCGCGGTGCGCCGGGTACGCAGAGCGTCCGCGTGAGCAAGGATGGCCAGGTGGAAACCGTTGTCACCAAGCAGCCCCAGCAGGGCAACACCCTAATACTCTCGCTGGATATCGAGCTGCAGAAAAGGGTCTACAAGTCTTTGGAAAAGGTCATGCAGGACTACCGAAAGACCTACAACGATGCCGGCGTGCCGCCTGCGGGTGCGGCGGTTGTACTCAACTGTAAAACAGGCGAGGTGCTCTCCGCGGTGAGTTACCCCTCCTATGACATCACACAGTATGCCGAAAAGGCGGCGGACTTTGCCAAAGATCCCATGGCTCCGCTTTGGGATCGCGCGCTGATGTCCACCTATTCCCCGGGTTCCACCATAAAACCCTCCGTGGCGCTGGCCGCGCTGGACAGCGGCGCGATAACGCCTACGGATACCTTCCATTGCTCCGGCTCATTTTACTACGGCGGCCACTACTTTAAGTGCGACCAATCCCACGTTACACGCAACGTCAGTGTCGTCAACGCCATCTCAGAATCCTGTAACATTTTTTTCTACAATACAGGCTTGCGCATCGGTATTGATAAGATGAATGAATACCGCACCCTGCTTGGCCTTGGGCAAAAAACCGGTGTGGAGCTGCCGGAGGCGACAGGGATACTCGACAGCCCCGCCTACCGCCAATCCATCGGCCAAACTTGGTTGCCGGGCTTCACGGTGCAGGCGGCCATCGCCCAGGCGAACAACTCCTTCTCCGCCATTCAAATGGCAAACTATGTTGCCACCATCGCAAACGGTGGCACACGCTATGTTCCCCATATGGTGAAAGCCATCAAGAGCTATGATTTTTCAACCACCGTTTTGCAAAAAGAGCCGGAAATTGCCGCAGAAACCAAAATTAAGGCAAGCTCGTTCGTGCCGGTGAAAGAGGGCATGTGGAAGGTGGCCAACACCGGCTCCTGCCGCCGTTTTCTCGCGGATTTGGATGTTGTTGCGGCTGCCAAAACGGGAACCAACCAGGGCGACCGCCCCGGCTACGGACGCTATAACAGCGGCTTTTTGATTTCCTTCGCCCCCTATGACGACCCTGAAATTGCAACCTTCATCCTCTGCGAGGGCTTTAAGCGCAGTTACCTCGTGGCTGAGGTCGCGAAAACGATATACGACTACTACTTTTCACAAACCGGAACGGCGGCACCGCCGCAATCTGAAAATACATTGTTAAGCTAAAGGTGCACAGTATGGCCGAAAAAATCGTAATTGCATCCGGCAAGGGCGGCGTGGGCAAATCCTCCGCAACGCTCTGCCTTGCCCGTGCCCTGGCCAAGCGCCAAAAGCGCGTGCTGGTGATGGATTTTGACATTGGCCTGCGCTCGTTGGATTTGCTCTTTGGCATTTCCGCCGAGGTGGTGTTTGACTGGGGTGACGTCCTCACCGGGCGCTGTGACCCGAAACGCGCGTTTCTCGAGCCGGAGGAAAATATTCTGTTTATCTCAGCTCCGCTTGCGATGCGGGACGGCTTTACACAGGAGCATATGCGTGAGCTGCTGCGCATTTTGGATCGCAGCTTTCACTTCATCCTCATGGATGCACCTGCGGGGCTGCACCACGGCTTTTGCCTTGCGGCCGGTGCGGCGGATATTGCGCTGCTCATTGCAACGCCGGACGAAGTCTGTGTGCGCAGCGCGGCCAAAACGGCAAAGGTATTGCAGGAAATCGGCGTTGAACGGCAGCGCCTAATTATCAACCGCTTTTATAAACGCGCAGTGCAGCAGGGCAAGCAGCTGAACATTGATGAAATGATAGACGGCGTGAGCTTGCAGTTGCTCGGCGTGGTGCCGGAGGATTTTTCTGTTCCGGATTATCTGTGCAGGGGCTTGCCCCTGCCGGATAACGCACCGGCAAAACGAGCCTTTACGCGTATCGCGGGGCGCATGCTTGGCGAGCGCATCCCACTGCAGTTGAAGTCATTATATTAGTTGCAAAGGAATGAATCCGTGACAGAGCATACAACAATAGCGGCCATTGCCACGGCGCAGGCGGCGGGGGGCATCGGAGTAATCCGGGTTTCCGGACCCGGAGCGCACGCCGCAACCGCACGGGTATTTCGCCCGGCGAGTGGCGCGGATGTAACAACGTCCAAGGGCTACCGCGCGCATTACGGAACGGTCATAGACCCGCAAAGCGGGCAGAGGATTGACGAGGCGGTATGCCTCATTTTTCGTTCTCCCCACAGTTATACAGGGGAGGATGCGGCGGAGCTTTCCGTGCATGGCGGTTTGTTTGTCACCCAACGCGTTCTGCGCGCCCTGCTTGCGGCGGGCTGCAGCCCTGCGCAGCCGGGGGAATTCACAAAGCGAGCCTTTTTGAACGGCAGGTTGGATTTAACGCAGGCTGAAGCTGTGATGGCATTGATCACTGCGCAGGGTGAGGACGCCGCGCAGAGTGCCTTGACCGCTCTGGAGGGGGCATTGCAGGAGAAAATGCATGCCATGGTGCAGTTGCTACTTGCCGACTGCGCCCAACTGGCCGCCTGGGTGGACTATCCGGACGAAGACATTGAGGAACTGCAGGAAGGGAATTTGCTGCCGCATCTGGAAGAATGCTCCACCGGGCTGCAGGCCTTGCTGGACGGGTTTTCCGCAGGCAAAACGGTCAGCGAGGGCGTGGATACCGTCATCGTCGGGCGGCCAAATGTGGGGAAATCCACCTTGATGAACCTGCTGAGCGGCTATGACCGATCCATTGTAACGGATATCCCGGGAACCACGCGGGATATTGTGGAAGAAACCGTGCAGCTCGGGAACGTGACACTGCGTATCGCAGATACGGCAGGGCTGCGCAGCGCAGATAATCCTGTGGAGCAAATCGGGGTGGAGTGGGCAAAAAAACGCTTGGAACGTGCCCAACTCGTGCTCGCGGTGTTTGACTCCTCGCAGGAACTGCGGGAGGAGGACTGGGAGCTGCTGCAAAGCTGCCGGGGCAAAACCTCCCTCGCGATAGTCAACAAGAGCGACCTGCCCGCGCGGATAGACAGCGGCAAGCTGCGGGAGTATACCATGATGCTCGTGCAAATCAGCGCAAAAAGCGGGGACGGCCTGGCGCAGCTCACTGCTGCAGTGACGCAGCTGCTCGGCACGCGGGATTTTGACCCCGGCGCGGCACGCCTGGCAACTGAAAGGCAATATGCCTGCTGCCGGGCAGCGCAAAGTGAAATTCACGAGGCAATCTTGGCGCTGGGAAGCGGCGTAACGTTGGACGCGGTCACGGTTTTGATGGAAAACGCTGTGGATTACCTGCTGGAGCTCACGGGGCAAAAGGCGAGCGAGGCTGTGGTGGACGAAATTTTTTCCCGTTTTTGCGTCGGGAAATAAGGATGAACGAGGGTTGTATGAAATATTTTGCAGGGGATTATGATGTCGCGGTCGTTGGCGCGGGGCATGCCGGGCTGGAGGCCGGGCTAGCTGCGGCGCGCCTGGGCTGCAAGACGGCGGTGTTCACCATCAATTTGGATTGGGTGGGCAACATGGCCTGCAACCCCTCTATCGGCGGCACATCGAAAGGGCATTTGGTGCGGGAAATTGATGCCCTGGGCGGCGAGATGGGTAAGGCTGCGGACGCCAACATGTTGCAAAGCCGCATGCTCAACCTGGGTAAGGGGCCGGCGGTACATTCCCTGCGCGCGCAAATTGACCGCAGGTGTTACAGCGCCTATATGAAAAATGTGCTCGAGCAGCAGGAGAATTTGGAGCTGCGGCAAGCAGAAATTCTCTCTCTGCGGCGGGAAAAAGAACGCTGGCTGCTTACCACACGCTTGGAGGCGGAGTTTGCCGCGCAGTGCGTTGTCATCGCCACAGGCACCTTCCTGGCCGGGCGGGTTTATATCGGGGATGTTTCCTATGAAAGCGGGCCGGACGGCATGTTTCCCTCTGTTGCCCTTGCCGCTTCTCTCAAGGAGCTGGGGCTACCCCTGCGCCGCTTTAAAACCGGGACCCCCCCGCGCATCAACCGCCGCAGCGTGGACTTCAGCGCCTTGGAAAAACAGCCGGGTGACGAGCGCATCGTCCCCTTTTCTTATGCAACGAAAACGCCGCGCGTCAATACAGAGGATTGCTATATCAGCTATACCAGCGAAGAGACGAAGCGCATTATTATGGAAAACCTCCACCGTTCTCCGCTTTACAGCGGCAAGATTGACGGCGTCGGCCCACGCTATTGCCCGAGCATTGAGGACAAAATTGTCCGCTTTGCCGAAAAAGAGCGGCATCAGATTTTTATTGAACCCTGCGGGGCAGAAACGCAGGAGTTATATTTGCAGGGCGTCTCCTCCTCCCTGCC
The DNA here is from genome assembly GCA_031549535.1 of Oscillospiraceae bacterium. Lineage (GTDB taxonomy): Bacteria > Bacillota > Clostridia > Oscillospirales > Acutalibacteraceae > JAVBPP01. The sequence goes on along the minus strand of JAVBPP010000099.1, from coordinate 24,567 downwards.
GGAGGATGTGCAGCTCGCCGTCGTGCGCAGCATTCCGGGGCTGGAGCACTGCCAGTTTATGCGAAACGCCTATGCCATCGAATACGACTGCGTAGACCCGCTTGCGCTCAAGCAGAGCCTGGAGTTCCACGACCTGCCCGGTCTGTTTGGCGCGGGGCAGTTTAACGGCTCCAGCGGCTACGAGGAGGCGGCGGCGCAGGGACTGGTTGCCGGAATTAATGCGGCGCGAAAGGTGCAGGGCAAGCCGCCCTTCACGCTGGACCGCGCGGGTTCCTATATCGGCACCTTGATTGATGATTTGATTACCAAGGGCTGCTCCGACCCTTACCGTATGATGACCTCGCGCTCGGAATACCGTCTACTGTTGCGGCAAGACAATGCCGACCGCAGGCTGCTGCAAACGGGCTATGAAATTGGCTTGATTTCCAAGGAACGTTATGAGTTGTTTTTGGAAAAGCTGGCCGCCATCGCGGCGGAATTACGCCGCGCGGAGCAGACCACCTTCCCCCCAACGCCGGAGCTGAACGCAATGCTGGAGCAGCAGGGCACAAGTCCGGTTGCCAGCGGAGTGCGCATGGTGGATTTATTGCGCAGGCCGCAGCTGAATTATGAAACGCTCGCCCCCTTTGATACGCAGCGCCCCCCGCTGGAGGCGGCAGTGGTGGAGCAGGTGGAAATAGACTTAAAATATGAGGGCTACCTCAAGCGCCAGAATGCGCAGGTCAGTGAAATGCGCCGTTTGGAGAAGCGGGAGCTGCCCGCAGATTTGGAGTATAACGCGGTGCCCAGCCTGCGCCTGGAGGCGCGGGAAAAGCTCAGCAAGGTGCGCCCGGAAACCGTTGGGCAGGCCTCGCGCGTTTCAGGCGTCAGCCCCGCAGATATTTCTGTGTTGTTAATTTATTTGGAGAAACTGAAATATGATGTATGACAAAGCGCTGTTGTTGCGGTTGCTGGAAGAGCGCAATATTACCATATCGGAACACGTGGCGGAGCGCTTGGATTGTTTTGCCGCTCTGCTGACAGAGCAAAACAAGTTGATGAACCTCACTGCCCTGCTCACGCCGGAGGATTTGGCGGCGAAGCATTTTGCCGATAGCCTAACCCTGCTGCCTTATCTGCCGCAGCGGGAAGGGCTGCGCCTGCTGGATGTCGGCACGGGCGGCGGCTTTCCGGGCATCCCCCTTGCATTGGCACGCCCCGATTTGCAGCTAACCCTGCTGGACAGCACCAGAAAAAAGCTGGACTTTCTGCAAAAGGCGGCGTGGGAATTGGGGCTTGCGCCGGAGATTGTGCATGCGCGTGCGGAAGAAGCCGGGCGGCAGGCGGAGCTGCGCGAGACGTTTGACTGCGTGGTTTCCCGCGCGGTTGCGCCTTTGCCTTTGCTCTGCGAATACTGTCTGCCGTTTGCGCAGCTGGGCGGGCTATTTCTCGCAATGAAAGGGGCAAACGCCGGCGAGGAGCTGCGGGCGGCCGGGCAGGCTATTCGCACCTTGGGCGGGGAAGTGACGCAGGAAATCCGTTTTTCTTTGGGCGAATACGGTGAGCGCAGCATTATTTGCATCAAGAAGACATCGCAAACTTCGACAGCCTATCCGCGCCCTTCGGCACAGATTGCAAAAAAACCGCTCTGATTCCCCGGAAAAACCGCCCGAAAGCGCGAAATCGGGCGATGGATAAAGATGGACAAGCCTCCCGATACATGCTATTGTGTAGATGCGGTCAGGAAACACCGCAACAGCGAAACACGAAGGCACATATCGGGAGGTTTTCTCATGCTGAAATCCCAGGGGAAGCTCAAGAGCGGCGGTCAGATTTTACTCATTCCGCAGGAGGAGATCGTCTCCAACCCCAATCAGCCGCGCAGGCGCTTTGACTGCGACGAGCTGGAAGGCTTGGCGGACAGCATTCGCCGCAACGGCATTCTGCAGCCCATCAACGTGCGCCGCATTGATGGCGGGTTTGAACTCATCGCCGGGGAAAGGCGGCTGCGGGCGGCACGAATGGTCGGCTTAACGCGCATCCCATGCATTTTAATAGAGGCCAGTGATGAAAAGTCCGCCCTCTATGCGATTCTGGAGAACATACAGCGCGCGGACTTAAATTTTTTTGAGGAAGCGTTTGCAATAGACCAGCTGTTATCCCGCTACCAATTCACGCGGGAGGAGGCCTGCGAAAAGCTCGGCATTGCCCCCTCAAAGCTTGCCAATAAACTGCGCCTGCTGCGCCTGCCGGAGGATATCCGGGAAATTATGACGAAAAACGCCCTAAGCGAGCGGCACGCCCGCGCCCTGCTGCGCATGGAACAGGAGGAGCTCCTGCGCCGCGCCCTGGGCATCGTGGTGGAACGGCGGCTCAACGTAGCCGAAACGGAGCGCCTGATTGCGCAGATGCTCGCCAACACAGGCAAAAAACAGCTTGCCCCGGTGAAGCTGTTTAAGGACGTCCGCCTGTTCGTCAACACCATCAACCACGCCGTTGACACCATGCGCCGCGCGGGAATTGATGCGGACTCGGCCAAAAGCGAGACGGAAGAATATATCGAATATGTCGTGCGCATTCCCAAAAACAACGCAAACGCCAAAACCATCAAGGCAAAGCGTTACACGGCATAATGTTTATTAATTTGCCCATCCCCCATTTATCATATCTTTCTCTTTCACACCCCACATCCACACAACGGGAGCAAGCCGCAAGGTTTGCTCCCGTTGTGTATCGTATAGCTATTACTCCTGCACCAAACAGTAGTAAAAATTTTGCGGGTCAAAATCCCATACATCCAAGCATTTCGACCCGCAAAATTAACTACTGTTAAGTGCCGGAGTAATACCTAATAATCCAATTTTCGATTCACGTCCCGTAGCAGCTCTGCATCCATTTTTAGCTCTGCCCGGTCGTAGCTTACAATGCCGTTGACCTCGTTTTCCACATCACTGAGCTGGGTGTAGATGGTGGCGCACAGCCCCTTTTCGATTAAGGGAATAATCTGCTTTTCATGCAGGCTGCGGTAATGCTCCCCCAAAATTTCTTTTGATTCGAACATGCGGTAGCCGAAGGCCTTTTTCTCATCCCAGGCATGCCCCTTGCGCAACAGGCTGTAACCGCCGTATTCCGTCAAGGCAAACGGCCTGCCGTTGGTTTTGGGCATGCGCACGGGGACGATATATTTGTGCACGCTCTTGAAATCCGGACCCATTTGGTCATACCAGCCGCTTGCGTGGTCCACAAGGCGGCTTGGGTCACTCTCTTTCACGGCTCTTGCAATCGCACGGGCGTCAAACTGCCCCCAGCCCTCGTTGAAGGGCACCCAACAGCAGATGGAAGTGCAGTTATGCAGAATTTCCAGCATTTCAAACAGTTCGCGGCGGAATTCTGCCCGGTCATTTTTATCGGCGCGTTTGAACCAACTGTAATGACTGTCCCGGATGGGAACACCCATGTTCGACAGCACGCCCGCCATCAAATTGCCGATGTATGCCCCGCCGCTGGGCATATCCTGCCAAACCAGCATGCCCAGGCGGTCACAGTGGTAGTACCAGCGCAGCGGCTCCACCTTGATGTGCTTGCGCAGCATGTTAAAGCCCAAATCCTTCATGGTTTGAATATCATACACCATGGCTTCGTCACTCGGCGGGGTCAGGCCGCTTTCCGGCCAATAGCCCTGATCCAACAAACCGCGCTGAAAATACGGCTTGCCGTTAAGCAGAATACGAGGCAGCCCCTTGCTGTCGTTCCCAATGGAAAAGCTGCGCATGCCGAAATAGCTTTCCACTTTATCGCAAATCTCCCCCGCCTTGGTCAATTCGATGTGCAGTGTATATAAAAACGGGGTTTCGGGCGACCTAAGTTTACTGCCCGGCAGGGGGATGTCCGCCTCTTTGTCGAAGCTGACGCAGGCAAGCTGCGTTTCGCCGTCCATCACGCGGGCGGTGGCCTTTGTATATTTATACTCGCTTTGCTTCAGCTGCAGCTGCAGGCTTTCCGCCTCAAGGTGCGGCGTCATCCGCAGCGCCTTGATGTGGCAGGGCTCCACCGGTTCCAGCCAAACGGTTTGCCAGATGCCGGAGGTGGCGGTGTACCAAATCCCCTTTGGATCCCGCACCTGCTTGCCGCGTTGCTGGCCTGCGGTATCCGTTGGGTCATAAACGCGCACGAGCAGTTCTTGAATGCCCATGCCCGTGCAGTCCGCGCAGGAACAGCTGCCCTGCGCTCGCAGCGCGTCTGTAATATCAAACGAAAAGGGCAGATAGCCGCCGCTGTGCTCGCCGACGGCTTGGCCGTTCACATAAACGATGCATTGCCAATCCACTGCACCGAAATGCAGCAGAATACGCTTGCCTGCGTAGTGCTCCGGCAAGCTGAATTTCCGCCGATACCACAGGCGTTCCTGCGGCTGCAGGGGGCGATTTACACCGGAAAGCGCACACTCCGGTGCAAAGGGCAGCAAAATTGTGCCGTCAAAGCGCTGCGGCTGCTGCATGGTGTCACCCGTTATGGCGTATTCATATGTGCCGTTCAGGCAAAGCCAATCCGCACGCTTGAGCTGGGGGCGCGGATACTCCCGCAGGGTTTCCCCGCGCCTTGCTTCTTCCATCCATCTGCTTTGAATCACGGTTATCCCTCACTATAAAAACATTTTTTTCAGCGCAAGCAACATGCTGGGCAGGCCGCGCAATATCATAGCAAAACCCTTGCCCGGCTTGCTGCCGTTCAGCACACGCAGCAGGCCGCTGGCCATCTCCTCGGTGAACAGGCCGCCAGTCATGGTGATGAGCATGTTGAACCGCGCCTGCTTGGCCGTTGTGGCTATCATTTCGCCCTCCGGCAGCTTGCTTGCTATGCTGTCTATCAACTTGTTGATGCGCGCGCCCCACTTGGTGTGTGAGGCGGTTTCGAAACAATCGTTCAGTGTAATGGGGTCGTTAACATTTTTAAACGCGGGCGGGAGGGGGTAGCCCAAAACAGCCTCAAACTGCGCCGCGCTGATTTGAGCCGGGTCGCCGCTGAGATAGTCGGGAGCGGTTTCGCGATAATCCGGAACCGGCGCATCCGGCAGGGCGCAGGTCAGCTGTACTTCCTCGCAAAGGCGGATGTCCGCCGCACTTGCACCGACCATAATGGTATAGCTGCCGCTTTGCACATGCCAATCGGCAAGCAGGGTGTTGTAATAGGCAAAGGCACGGCTGCCAAGGCGCAGTTCCACCGTTTTGCTCTCGCCCGGCTGCAGCTCCACCTTGCAGAAGGCCTTCAGCTCCTTGGGCGCGCGGCAGACAGCGGCATCATCAAAGCCCACATACAGTTGCACAATTTCTTTGCCGGCAACGGTGCCTGTGTTGGTGACAAGCAGGCTCACCGTCAGCTCCTCGCCTTCGCGGAGTTTCTTCGCGCTCAAACGCAGATCGGAATAGGAAAACTGCGTGTAAGAAAGGCCGAAACCGAAGGGGAATTGCAGCGCGGTTTGCATTTTGTCATAGTAGCGGTAACCCACAAAAATACTCTCACGGTATTCCACGCTCAAGGGGTTGCCGGGGAAGTGGTTTGCGCAAGGTGTATCGTTTGCGCTGAACGGATAGCTTTCCGCCAGCTTGCCGCAGGGGTTCTGTGCACCGCTTAAGATATCAAACATCGCACCCGCGCCCGCCTGGCCGGCAAGGTAGCCGTGCAAAACGGCCTGCACCCGGCTAAACCAAGGCAACGAAACCGGCGCTCCGGCGGAAAGCACCACAATAACGCGGGAGTTGACATTGCACAGCGCCTGCACCAGCTCGTTATGCAGCGCCGGCAAATTCATGTCCTTGCGGTCAAAGCCTTCGGATTCATATTGCTCCGTCAGGCCGATAAACAGCAGCACCGTATCTGCCTGCTTTGCCGCGTCCACAGCCTTCGTAAACAGCGCTTTCGGGTCCTGCTTTGCTTTGGCACCCTTTTCATAGCCCTGGGCATAGCGAAATGGGACGCCGTTTTCGCGCAAAATATCGCAGAAAGAGTCCACTTGTGTGGGATTAATCAGCGAGCTGCCCGCGCCTTGATAGCGCGGTTTTTCGGCCATTTCACCGACTACGAGCAATTCGCCCTGCATGGCAAGTGGCAGAATGTCATCCTCATTCTTTAACAGAACCATGGATTCCCGCGCAATTTTTCGCGCCAGAGCATGGTGCTGCGTGGCGTCATAGCTGTGTTGCTGTTCCAGCGCAGGCAGGGATTTGGCAATCAGCTTAAGCACATTCAAAACGGCTGTGTCAACGTCCTGCATGCTAAGGGCACCGCTTTGCACGGCCGCAATTATTTTTTTTGTATTATAGCCGTGGGAGGAGGGCATCTCCAAATCATTTCCGGCCTTCACACCCTTGACACGGTCATTCACCGCGCCCCAGTCGCTCACAACCAGGCCGTCAAAGCCCCACTCATCGCGCAGCAATTCGTTTTGCAGCCAGTTGTTTTCAGAGCCGTGCGCTCCGTTTACCTTGTTGTAACAGTTCATCACCGTCCAGGGGCGCGCCCGTTTTACGGCGTTTTCAAACGCAGGCAAATAAATTTCGCGCAGCGCGCGCATATCCACTACCGCGTTCACAGAAAGCCGGCGGCTCTCCTGGCTGTTTGCGGCGAAATGCTTCAGCGAGGTGCCCACGCCGCGGCTTTGCACACCGTTGATGAAGGAAACCGCCAATTCCCCGGCCAAGTAGGGGTCTTCAGAAAAATACTCAAAGTTCCGCCCGCAGAGCGGGGTGCGTTTGATGTTCACGCCGGGGCCGAGCACAACGGAAATACGCTCGTGCAGCGCCTCCTCGCCGATGGCCTCGCCCATCTCCCGCAGCAGCTCCGGGTCCCAGGAGCAGGCGGTCAGGCAGGCCAGGGGGAAGCAGACGGCGGGAACGCTCCCGCCCAGCCCCAGATTATTTGCGTTTTCATTTTGCTTGCGCAGGCCGTGGGGGCCATCGCTCACCATAATGCAGGGAATGCCAAGGCGCTGCACCTCCTCCAAATGCCAGACATCCTTGCCGCTTAGAAAGGCCGCCTTTTCATCCAGGGTGAGCAGAGCAAGTAATTCCTCCATGCTTTTTCCGGCTATTGTGTAGTTCTCCATATCAAACGCTCCTTCTTAAAATCCATAAAAGTGCAGCCAGCGGATGCACAAATCGCTCCACACCTGCGTCAATTCATTGTCGTCATGCTCTTTCGTGCTGGTTGCCAGCCCCTGCCCGTGGCCTCCGTAAGGGAACATGTGGAATTCCACCGGCACATCAATGGAACGCAGCTTATCCACCAAATTGACTGACGCGCTGTAATGAATCAGGCGATCCTCAAAGGATTGCCACACAAACGCGGGCGGAAATCCCATGGAGGGCTTGAAATAAAAGTCATAGTAAAAGCCCTCGTCCTCCTCCGGCTCCTCCTTCAAAAAGTGAATCGCGGCGTAACAGATCACGGCGGCATGTGTCTTGGAGGACATGCGCTCCACCGGGTCGGGGGAGGAGCTGTCGCCGTCATCGCCGTAAAAGCCCGTCATAGCCGCAAGGTTCCCGCCGGCTGAAAAGCCCAAAACAGCAATGTGCTCCGGGTCTATGCCGAACTCCTGCGCGTGATATTTGAGGTAGCGCACCGCACGCAGCGCGTCCTGCAGAATATAGGGCTTTTCATACGGAATCAGGCGATAATCCAAAACCGCGGCGTTGATGCCGCCCTCATTGAGCCTTTTGGCAACGGCGGAGCCTTCGTGCGCGGCCTTATGCGTGTAGCCGCCGCCCGCCATGATAAGCACACAGCCCTTCCCTTTTGCGTTCTCCGCCGGGAAAAAGGCAAGAGAGGGCTGCGGCTGGCCCAGGCTTTCATCATAGCCCGGTGCGCCCTCCGCCCAAAGCGGATAGTGCCGGTATTGGTTATAATCCTCATACCATTCCTTGCAGGGGTTGATGTTGCCAAAAATATCCGTTGTGTCTGCCATTGTTGATATCCTCCTTATATGTTAACAATTACTCTCCGGTGCAGGCAAACGTAAGTGCAAACTCGATACGGTTCAGGTTTTGTAAGTAACGGTTCATTGCACAGCTCCCTTATAATCCCGACGAAGAATCGCCCATATATTGCTGTCGGCAAACGTTCCGTCGCGGCACATTCTTCGCTGCCGCAGCGTTCCCTCCAGTGTCATGCCGGCGTGTTCCATGACTTTCCCGGAAGCGATATTCAAGGGGTCATGGCTGGCTTGAATCCGGTTGAGACCGACCTGTGTGAAAAAGAAATAAATTAGGGATTTTAAGGCTTCTGTAGCGATTCCCTTTGACCAAAACTGTTTGCTGATGCAATACCCTATCTCACAGCTACAATCTTTTTCGCTGACATTCATGGCAGAGATAGAACCGATAACACTGCCCAGTTCCTTAAGTTCGATAGCCCAGTTATAGGTGTTTTCGTTTTCGTATGCCGCAATCCAATGTTCCAATAATGCCTGCGTCACCGCAAGCGTGCCGTGAGGGTTCCAGGATAAAAACTTGCAGACATCCGCGTCGTTTGCCCAATTGGCAAACATATCCTGCGCATCTTCTATTACAAAACGCCGCAAAATCAATCTGTCCGTTTCCATTGTTTTTGTTCCGATTGGATTGATTGGCATGATACACAGCTCCAATAAATTTCAGGATAAAAGCAACTCAAAGCTCGTAATGCGACCATAGACTGATTACCTTTACAGTCTTTTCCGCTTCAAGCACTTCGTAGACAAGACGGTGCTTGATATTGATCCTGCGCGAATACGCGCCCTGCAAATCGCCGACCAACTTTTCAAACGGTGGCGGCGTTTGAAATGGATTTTGCTTTATTAAGGCAATCAAATCCTTTGTTTTTTTCGCCAATCGTGCCGCCTTAATTTTTTCAATGTCCCGAATGGCTTTTTTGGTGTATACAATTGCATACATTACCACTCCACCTCATCCTCCGGCACACACGCAGAAACCGGTGTTTTTAACCCCTCTACGATATCTTCTTTCAGTTTCGGCACAGAGCTGAGATACAGAGTTTCCATCAACCCGTTATAATCTTCCTCGCTGATAATGACGGCGTTACCGTCTTTCGTGCTGATATTTACGGGCTCGTTGTATTTTATTGTCTGTTCCAGCATCCCGAAAATGTTTTTTCTGAAATTTGTAATGTTTGTGTTTAACATAATAACTCGCTCCTTCATGTACAGTATAGCGTACGCTGTTTATTGTGTCAATTGGGGAAGCATTATTACTTCTGCACCAAACAGTAGTAAAAATTTTGCGGGTCAAAATCCCATACGGCCGAGCATTTCGACCCGCAAAATTAACGACTGTTAAGTGCAAAAGTAATATAACATTTCACCAAAATTATTCATTTGAACCCGCACCCTCCGCCACCATTTCCTGCGCAAAGGGCAGCGCCAGTTGTGCTTCTTCCTCCCCGAGCACCTCGACTCCCTTCAGCTTCTTTTGAATCAAGTCGTTGCGCTTTTGTGCTTCGCCCAGCGTTTTCCCCGCTTCCTCCACCTTTTGCTTGGCCTTATCCAACAGTCCGCCGAACACCTCATACTGCTTCTTTGCCGCACCCAACAGCAGGCGAATCTCGTTTGCTTTTTCATTGATGGCAACAGTGCGCATACCCATGGCGATGGTGTTGAGCAGAGCGGTGACGGTGATGGGGCCTGCAATCATGACTTGCAACTCGTTCTGCATGCGTTCCGGCAGACCGTTCGGGGAGGAGGCGATTTCTGCATACAGCCCTTCCGTGGCAAGGTACATAATGGCAAACGGTGTGGTGCGGGGCACACGGATATACTTGGATATGGTTTTCGCTTCCTCCAGCACACGCTTTTCCAATTCTCTGCGCAGGCGCTGGATTTCCGCCGCGTCCGCGCCCTGCTCCGCCGCCTCGCACAGGCGCTGGTAATCCTCCGTGGGGAATTTGGAATCAATGGGCAAATAGGCGGTTTCTCCCTCGCCGTTGGGGATGCGCACGGCAAACTCCACACGCTCGCGCGAACTTTCGTCCGCCGCAAAATTCCGCTCATACATGTTCGGGATGGTCTGGTCGAGGATATTCGCCAGCTGGCTTTCCGCCCAGGTGCCGCGTGCCTTGACGTTGGTCAAAATCCGCGACAGGGAGCTGACATTGTTTGTTACGCCGGAGGAAAGCTCCTTCATCTCGCCCAGGGAGGTGTAGACCTTCTCCAGCTGGTCGCTGACGGTTTTGAATGAGCTGTCCAGCCGGGTGTTCAGCGTGGTTTGCAGCTTTTCGTCCACCGTGACGCGCATCTGCTCCAGCTTTTGTTCATTCCCGGCGCGCATGCGCTCCAAGGACTCGGCAAGCTGCTTGCTCTGCCGGTCATTCTGCTCAAACTGATCCCTGCGTATATGATCCAACGATTTGCTCAGCGTGTCGGTAACACCTTGCAATTGGCTGTGATTTTTTTCTGTGAGTTCCTGGATTCTGGTCTGCATCAGGCGCAGGTTTTCCCCCAGCTCGGTGCGCGTGAGGTTTTGTACCTCGGAAAGCTCCCGGCGGTTGCGTTCAAATTCATCGGACTGCTGCCGCTGCAAGCCGTCCAAAATATCTTTCAGCTGAAACAACTGTGCCTCCAGCGCTCCGCCGCCCCTCTGGCGCAGCAACAAAATCAAAACCACAATCAGCGTCGCGGCGCTGCAGAGTATCGGTATATACCGTTCCATATCCATCTCCACCTATAATATTACTCCTGCACCAAACAGTAGTAAAAATTTTGCGGGTCAAAATCCCATACGCCCGAGCATTTCGACCCGCAAAATTAACTACTGTTACGTGCCGAAGTAATAGTAAAAGCGCCGCAACGAAACGGCGCTGCTATATATTAGTATACCAGATTGTTACAGCACATACAATACGATGCACAGGAAATGGCTGACGGAACCGGCGATTACAAAGAGGTGAAACACGGAATGCATATAGCGTTTTGCGCGGCCAAAGCCATAGAGAACAGCTCCGATGGTATATAATACGCCGCCGCCGATGAGGTAAATGCTGCCGGACATGCCAAGCGCGTCGTAAATTGTGCGGAAAATGAAAATGCAGCTCCAGCCAATGCCCAGGTAGCAAATCATGGAGAACACACGGTACTTGCGCAGGTCAATCGCCGTAAGAACCATGGCAAGCACCGCCACCGACCAGGCAAACAGTAAACCCAGCCAGCCGACCCACTTGTTTTCCGGCACAATGGCGCAGACCGCAATGGGGGTGTAAGTCCCGGCGATCATGCCATAAATGGTACAGTGATCCAGCACCTGCATCACGGTTTTTCCCATGCCGGGCATCAGGCCGTGGTAGACGCTGGACATCACATACAGGGAGATTACCGTAAACCCGTAAACAATACTGGTAATCAGCCCTGCAAGACTGTGGTGAACCACGGCAACACAGCAACAGGCGGTTAAAATCCCGATGCCGAACACGCCGCCGCAGATGTGCGTAACCATATTAAAAATTTCTTCCCCGCGCGTATAATCCGGCAACACCCGGTCGCGCAACTTCGTGCGTTTCATAGCGACAACTACTCTTCCTCCCACAACTCTATCTGATGGAGTTATTGTAGCATGAGGAAGCGATACTGTCAAGTGGAATCAACTCTATTCCTTGTTTTCGCCATCTGCTAATACTTTTTCGTATTCCATACGGTACTAATAAAATCCCATTTTTCGGTGCAATTCTTGTGAACTGACATTCTCGCACCCCGTTCCGGACCGGATTACCCTTGCGCCGTGTAGTTTCGCTGTTTTTTCAGCATAGTCCATTATTAGTCTGCCAATGAAAGCTTGCCAGAAGATTGGTGAGGGTTTTTGTCGTCAGTCAAGGCGGACGACGCAGCTTTACTGTCGTAAAGCAAGGAGGACAACGCAGGCTGACGGCGAAAATACCACCAAGATTTGGCAAGGTTTCGTTGGTGGACTAATAAGTAAGCCGCGACACCGGTTCTACGATACGGCTCCTCTACAAAGATGTCCTGCACATCGGACCAGATAAATGCTGTATCCTCTGCGTGGAACACAACCCATACATAGCCAACGGGCTCTCCCGCTTCAGTTTTTATGATTTCGGCAATCGTGCGTTCGTCTTTCATGCTTTCGGCCAGGGCGGATAAATAACCTTCGGTATCTGTGAACCAATTTGTCCGATAGGTTTCATAAGGCAGTTTCCTCGCCCATGGTGTATCGCACGCATAATTAATTGCGCAATGCCTTTCGCATATGTAGTCACGGTCGGTGGGAAGGCTAATTTTGTGGTGCCGCAAATGCATTTGTGGAGCGGCTGTTTGCGTGGGTAGGAAGTAGGAAAGCAGATAACCGTCATTTGGCTGCTGTAAATTGATGTTGTCGTTATACAGCTCCACGTTTTCATAACGGTATATCGGCGTTTGCAGGTGATCGAGATTCACAGCGGGGCTGTACCGCTTTTGGGTCGTCTCTGCCTTTTTTGCCTCGACTATCCAACGCCCCTCGCCCTCGTGCCAGGGTTCTTTTTCGTAGTTTTTATACGCAGCAACAACTTCAAACCCACACTCGGCAAGTGCCGCAAGCCATTCCTCGCGCGCATATCCCTGCAAATAAAACGCGTGGTCAAATTGTTCTTTTCTGCCATCGTGATAATCGATATACATGGTTTGGGAAATGTAACAGCGTCGCGTTTTAGCCTCGTTGCGCGTTGTTCCGGTTTTGTATACCGTTCTGTCGGGATATGGATTGTTTTTCACGCGAAAGGTCTCCAATTCCGTTTGGCTGTCATGTGCATCAATAGATTCATCAAGAATCAGATATCCGCCATCGCGCAGATGATTGTGCATGCAAACCAATGCTTTTTTTACTTCGTCCATGGAATGAATCCATCCAAATTCACCGAAGGCACAAATATCGACCGGCTCGATATCAAAGCTGAAATCGCTTGCATCGCCGACGAACAGGTTCAGATTTTCGAGAGTACCAAAGTGTTTCTTCCCTTCGGCAATCATTTCGGGTGTAATGTCAAACGCGGTTACCTGCATGCCACGCTCTGCCATGTATGCACCCAAATGCCCCCAAGCACACATCGGGAGCAGAATACGGTTACCGTATTGTTTTGCGAACTTGTATTTTGTTTCGTCATCCGGTGTGCGGTCATGGTCAAGCTTGCCCCATTCCCAATACGCGGCGTGACGGGCGTAGTTTCCTATGGCATCCATGGCAGATAACTCCTTTTCCATTTCTGTGCTTTCGCGGGTTATATCGAAATCCGAAAACAGGGGTGCATAGGTTGACCTAAAATAAAATTCTATTGCTTCAAACCCTTGTTCCTGTCCGTGCATGAGGATTTCGGACACGGTTTCACCGGTTGCGGCCTTATCGCTCCAATACAAGGCCAAGGCCGTTTTTGAATCTTCCTGATACCGGAATTGTAAGTATCCGTCTGAAATCTTTGATGTTTTTACTTTAAAGCAGGCATCAGGATTGTGATTTGCGACCTCATACATATGCCGCCCCGACGATTGGCATAGCCCAAAAATAAACGCGTGGGTGTTTACGGCGGCAAGGGGTATTTCGCCTGCATTATCGCGCTGGGCAGCCGGACTTCCTTTTCTTGTTGGACAGGTGCAGGAATAGATGCAATCGGTTTCCCGAAAACCATATTTCTGATAAAATGCATACGCCCGTTCATCTTCCGGAATTGTTCGCAGGCATGACGCGCCTATGCTTTTTGCATACGCTTCTCCGTCGGCAAGCATCGCGCCGCCGATACCCTTACCGCGCAGAGCGCAATCAACCTGCATCATGCCAAGATACAAAATTTTTTTGCCGGCATCATACATTTCGATCCATTCGCTAAAACCGGTGATGGTATCGCTTTCATAGGCAAGGGTGCTGTAAAAGCCACGCTCCACGCGCCGTGTGACCCACGCCAAACAGTCATCATATCTGTGCCACGGCACTTTTTCATCATCTCTGAATACATGAACTATGCCCGGAATCACCGTATTGCAATTTTTGCCGTTCACACGGCGTACTGTAATCGTATTCATAAAATTTCCTCCATAAATCATAAAAGCTGCGGACAAAACGTCCGCAGCCCATCTTAATCCTATCTTTCGTCGGTAAAATGGCAACAGCTATCAAAGCATAGAAAAAACTACGCCCAAGCACCATATTACCGACGAAGCTCGGAAGATATTGTCAATCTTCCGGATTAAGCTCCACACAACGTCTCGCCGTTATCCTTTTGCATGGAGCAAACCATTTTAGCCGACTTGAACATGCCCGAAATGAACATACAAAACCCTCCGTTATGTAGGCATTGTAGCATGGCCAAACGTGATTGTCAACGCCTGGTCTTTATGCCTTTTTCACAGAAAACTTCGCATGAAATCCGAAACTTTTTGCAAGATAAATTTCTTGTTGAGAAAAAAGCAGCTTTCGTTTATGCTATAATACTTAGTTAGAGTCTAGGATAAAGAAAGGCAGGGGGAAAGGAATGCGCGCATATTTGGTGTTGGAAGACGGCAGTGTGTATGAGGGTGAAGCCCGCGCCGCGTTTCGGGAAACGGTTTGCAAGTTTTTGGTTTCCACCGCAATGTCCGGTTATGTGGAAACGCTCAGCGACCCTTCCAGCGCGGGGCTTGGTATCATCATGAGTTACCCCATGGCGGGGAATTACGGCGTTTGCCGCGCGGACATGCAGTCCGAAAGGCTGTGGGCATCGGCCCTGGTTGTGAATGAATTGTGTGAAACGCCCTCCAACTTCCGCAGTGAGGGTAAGCTGGAAGATTTGCTGCAAGAGTTTTCCGTCCCGTGCCTGTGTGATTTGGACACCCGTGCGTTGATGAAAAAGCTGCGCGACACCGGTGCCATGTATGGCATGTTGACCGAGGATGTTTCTGATATGGCCCGTTGCAGTGAGGCAATTGCCTCCTGCCGGTTAGAGCGGCTGGTTGAAGCTGTCAGCACCAAAGAGGTTTTGGACTATGCTGCGGAACAAACCGGTCTTTCTATTGCCCTTTTGGATTTGGGCGTGAAAAACGCTCTACCCGCGGCGCTGCAGCAGCGCGGGGCAAGTGTCACCCGCTATCCCTGGAACACGGCTGCCGAAACCATTCTTGCCGGGGGGCATCAGGGCATCTTGGTTGCGGGCGGCCCGGGGGAGCCGGCAGAGTATGACGATATCGCCGCGCAAATCAAGGCGCTGCATGCATCCGGTCTGCCGCTGCTGGCGCTGGATTTGGGGCATTTGCTCCTGGCGCACGCCCTGGGCGGCGAAATTGAGGCCATGCGCCACGCGCACGCGGGCGGCAATCTGCCCGTCAAGTTTTTGGAACAGGACAGAACCTATTTAACCGCGCAGGGGCACGCCTATGTGGTGAAACGCGATGCACTGCCGCAGGGCGCACAGCTGCTGTGCGTAAATGTCAACGACCAAACGGTGGAGGGTCTGCGTTACGGCGAAACGGCGCTTTCCGTGCAATTCCATCCGGAAGCCGCACCCGGCCCGGAAGACTGCCTGTTTTTGCTGGACGACTTTGTCGCCCAATGCCGCGCGAAATAGAAGGGGGAAACCAGCATGCGCGATTCGAGCATTCAAAAAGTTCTGGTCATCGGCTCCGGCCCGATTATTATTGGGCAGGCGGCGGAATTTGACTATGCGGGCACCCAGGCCTGCCGCTCCTTGAAAGAGGAGGGGATAGAGGTTGTGCTCGCCAACTCCAATCCGGCAACCATCATGACCGACGGCGGCATTGCCGACAAGGTTTATATCGAGCCGCTGGATATTCCGACCCTGACCGAAATCATTCGCGTGGAGCGCCCGGATTCCGTTTTGCCCTCCCTGGGCGGGCAGACGGGCTTGAACCTTGCCATGGAGCTGGAGGAAAAGGGCATCCTCGCGCAGTACGGCGTGCGTTTAATCGGTATTTCCGCCCGCACCATCCGCATGGCGGAGGACAGGCAGGAGTTTAAGGACACCATGGAACGCATCGGCGAGCCCTGCATTGAGTCTCTGGTGGTGGATACGGTAGAGCAGGCGCTGGCCTTTTCCGCCAAAATCGGCTACCCGGTCATTGTGCGCCCCGCTTACACCCTCGGCGGAACAGGCGGCGGCATCGCCTATGACGAAGCACAGCTGGAGGAAATCGCCCATAACGGCATCCGCCTCTCCCGCGTCAGCCAAGTGTTGATTGAAAAATGCATTTCCGGCTGGAAAGAAATTGAATATGAAACCATGCGGGACGGCAAGGGCAACTGCATCACCGTATGCAACATGGAAAACATCGACCCCGTGGGCGTACACACGGGCGACTCCATTGTGGTGGCTCCCGTGCAGACACTGGGGGATAAAGAGAGCGAAATGCTCCGCAGCGCGGCGCTGAACATCATCACGGAGCTGGGCATCCAAGGCGGCTGTAATGTGCAGTTTGCTCTGCACCCGGATTCGTTTGAATACGCCGTAATCGAGGTCAACCCGCGCGTGTCGCGCTCCTCGGCGCTGGCGAGCAAGGCGACAGGCTTCCCCATCGCCCGGGTGGCGGCAAAAATTGCCGTTGGCCTGGGGTTAGATGAAATCCCCAACGCGGTTACGGGTGTCACCTACGCCTCGTTTGAACCCGCGCTGGATTATCTTGTGTTGAAAATCCCCAAATTCCCCTTTGATAAATTTGTCACAGCGAAACGTGCCTTGGGAACGCAGATGAAGGCGACGGGCGAGGTTATGGCCATTTCCCGCAGCTTTGAGGCTGCGCTGCACAAGGCCATTCATTCGCTGGAAGAAAACCGCGAAAGCCTGCTGGCGGACGAGCTGTTAGCGCTGGAACAAGACGCGCTGCTGGAGAAGCTGGAGCGGGTGGATAACGAGAGGCTCTATACCATTGCGGCCGCCCTCTATCACGGCATCGGGCAGGATGAAATTTTCGAAATAACCAAAATTGACCGCTGGTTCCTCTCAAAAATTCAGTCTATTGTTGATATGGAGCGCCACCTCATGGCGGGGCATTCTGACCGCGACACCCTGCTGCGCGCAAAGAAAATGGGCTTTACGGATAAACAGATTGCCAAAAATCTGCGCACCAGCGCGGCGGCAGTGAAAAATCTGCGCAATATGTGGAACATTAAGCCCGCTTTTTCCATGGTGGATACCTGTGCGGCGGAGTTTCCCGCGCAAACACCGTATTATTACTCGGACTACGGCATCGCAAACGAGGTTAATCCCGTTACGGATAAGAAAAAGGTCATCGTGCTCGGCTCCGGCCCCATTCGCATCGGCCAGGGCGTGGAGTTTGACTACTGCTCCGTGCACAGCGTTTGGTCATTGAAGCAGGCGGGCTGCGAAGCCATTATCATCAACAACAACCCGGAGACCGTCTCCACGGACTTTGATATTTCCGACAAGCTTTATTTCGAGCCGCTGACGGCGGAATATGTGACGCATATCGTGGAGTTGGAGCAGCCGGACGGTGCCATCGTGCAGTTTGGCGGGCAGACCGCCATCAAACTCACAAAAACCCTGAATGACCTGGGCGTAAAAATCCTCGGCACGGATGCGGATCATGTGGACGCTGCAGAGGACCGCGAGCGCTTTGATGAAATTTTGGAGTTGTGCGACATTACCCGCCCCAAGGGCAAAACCGTGTTCACCACAGAAGAGGCACTGAACGCTGCCCACGGCCTTGGCTACCCGGTTTTAGTGCGCCCCTCCTATGTGCTCGGCGGCCAGGGCATGCAAATCGCCGCGTCGGACGAAGATATCGAGGAATTCATGGGCATCATCACCCGCACCATCAAGGATTTGGACGAGCACCCGGTGCTGGTGGATAAATATATCATGGGGCAGGAGGTTGAGGTTGACGCCATCTGTGACGGCACAGACATTCTCATCCCCGGCATCATGGAGCATATCGACCGCGCGGGCATCCATTCCGGCGACTCAATTTCCGTCTACCCCGCCGTGTCTCTCACCGCGCGTGTGCAGGCAACGCTGGTGGACTACACCCGCCGCCTCGCCTCCGCCCTGCAGGTGGTCGGCATGATGAACATCCAGTTTATTGTGCATAAGGATACGGTGTATATTATCGAGGTCAATCCGCGCTCCTCGCGCACAGTGCCCTATATCAGCAAGGTGACGGGCATTCCGGCGATTGACCTAGCTACCCGCGCCATGCTGGGCGAAAAGCTGGCGGATATGGGCTACGGCACGGGGCTTTACCCCAACAGCGGCTATTATGCCATTAAAATGCCGGTATTCTCCTTTGAAAAAATAGTTGGCGCAGATACCTCCCTCGGCCCGGAAATGAAATCTACGGGCGAGGTGCTCGGCATTGCGAAAAATTACAACGAAGCCCTGCTTAAGGCCTTTGCCGGCGCAGGCGTATCTCTCCCGCGCGACGGCAACATCATCGTCACGGTGCGGGATCAAGACAAGGCTGAGGTCTGCGACATGCTCGCGAACTTAAAGGGCGCGGAATTTTCCTATTATGCCACCCCCGGCACCTGCAAGGCGCTGGAAAAGGCGGGCATCCCCGCGCAGCGCGTCAACAAAATCACAGGCGAGAGCCCGAATATCATGGACATGCTCCATGCGGAGCAGGTCGCTCTCATCATCAATACCCCAACGCACGGCCGCCTTGCCAACCGGGACGGCTTTAAGCTCCGCCGCTTTGCAACCGAAGCGGGCGCGGCCTGCCTGACTTCGCTGGACGCGGCAAAGGTGCTCATGGAAAGCACCTTCATCATCGCCTCGGAGCAGGTGAAGGTAACGGATATTGCGGCCATTTTTACGGATAACGGAGACGAGTAAGATGTATGAAACCTGGGAAGCCCTGCAGGCGGACTGCATGCAGTGCACACGCTGCCCCCTGGCTGAAACACGCACCAAGCTGGTGTTCGGCGTTGGGAAGGCGAACGCGGAAGTGCTCTTCATCGGCGAAGGCCCCGGCGAGCAGGAGGATTTGAGCGGCGAGCCCTTTGTCGGCAGGGGCGGCCAGCTCTTGGATCAATACCTGGAGGCCATCGACCTAAGCCGCAAGACCAATATTTATATCGCCAACATGGTGAAGTGCCGCCCGCCGCAAAACCGTGACCCGCAGCCCGCGGAGCAGGAGGCCTGCCTTGGCTGGCTGCGCGAGCAGCTGCGCCTCATGCGCCCGAAAATCGTGGTCTGCCTGGGCAGAATTTCTGCCCAGCGGCTAATTGGCCCCAATTTCCGCGTCACGGTGGAGCACGGCGAATTTCAGGAGAAAGCAGGCATCCTGTTCATGGGCACGTTCCACCCCGCCGCCCTCCTGCGTGACCCGCGCCGAAAGCCGGATGCGCTGGAGGACTTCCTCAAGCTGCGGGAAAAGATAAAGGAAATTTGCGAGCATACATATCAATAAAAAGGTTAAAATTTCAGTGGGGATGTAGAGCGATGGAACAGATTACAACACGCGGGCAGACTTTTTTAGACGAGAGCGGGCGCAGCCGTATGTTTCGGGGCGTCAATGTGGTGGATAAGCACGAATCCACGCCTGTGCGCACGTGCTTTTTGCAGAGCAAGGATGAGAGCAAGCCCTCGGGCTTACCGGAGTCATTTTATAGCGACTGTGTCAAGGCCGGGTTCAATTTAATTCGCCTGGGCTTCAATTGGTCGAACATTGAGCCGGAGCCGGGGCAATATAACGAATCCTATATTGACAGCCTGCAGCTGATTATGGACCGTTGCGCCGCGCACGGAATTTATGTGTTTTTGGATTTACATCAGGACCTTTACGGCGACCTGCCCAAGCGCGGCGGAGACGGCGCGCCGCTCTGGGCGGCAAAAATGGACGGTTTGACGCCAAAAAAATGCCGCTTTGTCTGGGCAGAGGGCTATTTTTGGGATAAGGCGGTGCACCGCGCGTTTGATAACTTTTGGGAGAATGCCAAGGTGCAGGGCAAGGGTCTGCAGGAGTATTACGCCGCCATGCTGCAGCATTTGGCGCGGCGTTTTGCCGGCCACCCCGCCCTGTTTGGCTTTGACTACTTAAACGAGCCTTTCATGGGCAAGGACGGCGGGAAGATTTTCCGCAAATTGATTGCAAACCTCGTGAAGGTGACTATAACAGACCGCCGTGTGAAAACCGGGCGTCTGCTGGCCGATTTATTGAACAAGGAGAAGCGCGACAGGATTTTGGACCATTTTGGGGATGAGGTCTTTCATAAAATTGTCTGCACCGCCTACCCGCTGGTGAAAAAATTTGATGAACAGCGTTACAGTCCCTTTTTGGATAAGATGACTGCCGCGGTGCGTGAGGTAACGGATAAGGGCGTTATCTTTGCGGATAACTGCTATTACTCCAACCTGGGCATCCCCTGCAGCATTGCAGCGGTCAGCGTGAACGGGCGGCGCGAGCCGAACCAGTGCTTCCAGCCCCATGGCTACGATTTAACGGTGGATACTCCCGCCTATGAGTTTGCGAACAACGAACGTGTCGGCGGCATTTTCCGGGAGCACCGCAACACGCAGGAGCGGTTAAACGTCCCCGTTGTGGTGGGCGAATGGGGGGGCGGCGGAAGCGGCGATCGCTGGCTGCCGCATGTGGAATACCTGCTGAATTTATTTGACAGCTTTCAATGGAGCAACACCTATTATGCATACGGCGATAACTTTTTTGAAAAACCGCTCATGCGTGTACTCGTGCGCCCCTATCCGGTTGCCGTCTCCGGCGAGATAGAGGATTACAGCTATGACAGCGCGGCAAAGCGCTTCACCCTGCGCTTTCGGCAGGAGCGGGATTATGCACAGCCCACCGTGCTGTATGTACCCCGTCAGCCAAAGGCCGTGGAGGCAGACGGCGCAACGCAGGAGCAGCCGATAGCAGGCGGCGAGGCGCTGCTGCTTTCTCTGGCAACAAAGCCGGGCTTCCATACCGTTGTGGTGCAATTATAGGCGAAAAAATGCATTGCCTTTCCTTTGAGTTGTGGTATAATTAGTATCATAACGAAGGAGGAGATGATTGCATGTGGGACGGAGCGCAGCTGAAGCAACAGGCGAAGGGCGTTTTAAAGGATAGCTATTGGCCTGTTTTTGCGGCGACAATCGTGCTGGGCCTATTGGGGGGCAGCTTTTCCATTGGCACGAACCTTGGCAGGTCGTTGGAAGGGCACGACATCTATTTTAAGATTTTGCTTGCCGGATATGCCGGGGCTTTTCTGCTAAATATCTTTTTTGTCAATCATCTGCGGGTGGGGCTGAGCCGCTTTTTAATGGAGACCAGGAACGAGAACAGACCTGCGCCAGGCTTGAGTCTGCTGTTTTGGGGCTTTAGCGAGGGCAGATATGCCCCTATCCTGCGCACGACGCTGATTCAGGAATTGCATATCATGCTCTACACACTTTGCCTCATCATTCCGGGAATCATCAAGACCTATGAGTATTTTTACACACCGTATATCCTGGCGGAAAACCCATTTATGCCGACCAAACAGGTGCTCGCGCTGAGCAAGCGCATGACAGCGGAAGAAAAGTTTGAAATTTTTGTATTTCAATTGTCCTTCATTGGCTGGGAGCTGCTGGGTATCCTGTTTTGCGGCATCGGGCTTCTGTTTGTGGCACCCTATGTCCAGGCAAGCACTGCCGAGCTTTACGCCTTTGTGCGCGGCCGAGCGCTTGCAACGAATCAGGCGGAGCCGCAGGATTTGCCGGGCTTTGACCCGCCTGTGATGTATGACGCATACGGCCAGCCGATTCCGCCCACGTTTGGGCAGCCGCAGCCGTGGAACCAGTACCAACAGCAGTGGCAACAGCCACCGCAACAACCTCCACAGCAGTGGCAGCCGCCGCAACAACCTCCGCAACAGTGGCAGCCACCGCAGCAACCTCCGCAACAGTGGCAGCCGCCGCAGCAACCTCCGCAACAGTGGCAGCCACCGCAGCAACCTCCGCAACAGTGGCAGCCGCCGCAACAACCGCCGCAACAGTGGCAGCAACCCCCGCAGAAGGATGCTGCAGAAGATGGAGGCAACCCGCCGGAAGGGACACCGCCGCAGGAATAGCATCAAAAAAACCACTTGAAAATCATGGATTGATTTTCAAGTGGTTTAAATTATATGTATTAATGGCTGGCGACAACATACCTGTCACTTGCCGGAAACGCCTCCGGGCGGTAGGTTTCTATGGTGTATGCCTGCTTGCCGTCGAAGCGGACGGAGACGGATTTTGTATAGTCTGCGGCGCTGGGCTTTTGCTCGTTGACGATGAAGCTGGCACTATATTCCCGCAGAAGGGCGAAGGTGGTTGTTAAGCCGATTCCGCTGCCGCCCGTGTCGGCGTGGGTGGTTACGCGCTCTGTTCCCAGCCGCGCCAGGGTATCCGGCTCAAAGGGGATGCCGCTGTCAAAAACGGTGAATTCATAGCAGTCCTCCGCCGGGCCAATCACGGCCATAATGCTGCGGAACGGGTTATCGCCCGCGTTAATTGCGATTTGCGCGTTGGTGAGGTGGTTGGCAAGCAACGTTTCTAACCGGCCCTGCTCAATGATGTGCTCCACCATGTAAATAATGCTGCCGTTTACCATGAGATGAAATTGAATTTTGTCCTCGGAAAATTGCGCGGCAAAATGCGCAAACAGGTTATCCAGCACCGGTATTTTGGTGGAGGGCAGTATCCTTTTGCCCTTAATTTTTGCCAGCGCATCCTGCCATTCGTTTTGCAGCTTTTGCACATCCTCCAGCGCGGCGCCGCCCTGCGCAACGGCCGTTGCCATGGCCTCAATTCTTTTTGAAAAATTATGGGTTGCCGTTTGATAGCCGTTCATCATTTCGGTTAAACGTGCATTTTTCTCCTGCTCCTCTTTCCAAAGCTTTTCAAAATGGTTATCGGTATTTTGCTGCACGCGCATTCTTTGATAGTTTTTCATCAGTCTTCTTATTAGGATATAGACACCAATTCCGGTAAGGATGACGCCGAGAACAAACAGATATACCGTATAAATATCATCGCCAGATTTAGCAAGCGTGTTAACCCATGTTACAAGTATCAGTATAATCCCTGTGAAAATCAAGGCGGTAATAATTGTGTAGCGCTTAAAAATAAACGGAAAGCCTCTCCTAAAGCGTCTGATACGGAAGACCAAAGTCGCTAAAACAACCTGTAAAACAGCAATGAGTGAATAGATTAAAAGATAAATGGGCTGGGTGTACTCAATGGGATTGTTAATAAAATCCTCGCCCTTAAATAAAAACATGAAAATGAGACCGATGAAAAAGGTTGCTGTGTAATACAAAAAGCAGCTGATACCAAACGCCAAAAGATAGGCCGAAACAACAATTTCAAATTTTTGCTTTGTTAGGATAAACACAAAGGCAATGGTTACCGCACACATCAGCGCTCTAAACAGCGAAAGCGGCATCAAGAGCGGTGCAAACTCATATAAAACCGCCCATAAAAAACACCATGCGGCGGCAATAATTTTATGGCTTAAGGTTGCAGAATATCGAATGGCCTTTTGGAAAATATAAAGTGATGAAATCATTATGCCTATCACAACAATAGAATGAACGAAAAAAGAAATAATAGATATCACCCCTTTATTCGGCTATTTTATCACAAAAGCGACAAAATGGCAACAAAAAAAGGCCGGCATGAATTCCGACCCCTTTTTTTATGGTTGTTAGAACGCTCCAAACAAACGAGCAAGCCATGCCCACATAACCCCGCGCCTCCTTTTTTGCCCCTGGCATTTTTTTCCTTGACAAAAAAATACCATTTCTACGAAGAATATCTACGTGGCAAAAGAAGGTTGTTTTAAGTTGTCGTTTGATGTCGAAATCAGTCGTATTTTATAGCATTTGAAACCAAGTGGTGCAGGGCGCCGGGGGCGCTCGCTGAGGGCAGCAATGCAGCAAAAAACCGCCGGATTCACACACCCGGCGGTCTCTGTAGGGCGGGGGCTTGCTCCCGCCGCGTATGCAAATACCAAACGGCACCCCACCGGAATGCGCGCGCCCCTACGCAGGGCAACCCTCTTACCGAAACCGACATCTTTGTAGGGACGCACTGTGAGCGTCCGATGCCGTGCCCATCCGCGAAACCCCTTGGCCAATAAGCAAGCGCACCGTCCCCCGGTTATTTTTTCTCAGCGCTTTGGCCGCAGAGAACCGGCGTCGGACGCAACCCAAACGGCATATCGCCGTAGGGTGCGCACACCGGGCGCACCGTCGCTTCCTTTGAATGCCGTTTTCCACAGGGAACCGGCATCGGGCGACCGGGACGGTCGCCCCTACACAGGCATTCTTCCACGGCGAGCCAACCCTGGCGACTCCCTGTGTCCCTGCGGGGACAGCTCCCTCGGCGAGGGAGGCCGGGATGCGCTCTTTGGCTCCCTCCCCGAGGGAGCTGCCGCCCGCGAGGCGGTTGCCGCCTGCGAGGCGGCTGAGGGAGTTCCCAGCGGCAGACTGCCGAAACGGCGTCGGACGCACACAGTGCGTCCCTACGGATGCAACCCGAACGGCGTCGGCGAAATTTACGGGGCATATCGTGGGGTGACTGTCCCGGTCACCCGCCGTTCCCGGTAGACGCCGTTTGCCACAGGGAACCGGCATCGGGACGACAACTCCCTGCGTC
>JAVBPP010000005.1:0-9722 GCA_031549535.1 Oscillospiraceae bacterium | reverse complement strand
TACGGCTTGTATTTCCCGGCCGCCGTCTTTGGGGCAAGTTCGGCTGCCGAGATTGTGCAGAGTTATTTATATCATGATTTGACAGTCCTGTCCGACGAATTGCCATCCAGCCCAATTATATACTACTCGCTGGAGGCCATTACAGACGCCACCATCCTCTTTCAGCCCGCGCAGATACCGGCCGATATGGTACAAAACTTTGATGGAGACGGAACGGTTAGCGAGGTAGGGTACAACAGCTCCAAAGGCTACTACATCAACATCAAGCACAACGGCGCGGAGTCGGAATATTTCCACCTGAAAAAGGATACTACCAAAGCAAAAAAAGGTCAAGCGGTCAGGGCCGGGCAGGTACTCGCCACTATGGGCACGACAGGCAGCAGCACCGGCGTACACCTTCATTTTGGTATGAAGGTCAATGGAAAATACGTTGATCCGCGCCCCTATCTGGAGGGGGCGAAAAGCATTGCGCCTGTAAAGGCTGCGGAACCCGCAAAGACGGCAACGCCTACAAAGCCGGCTGCGACAGTGACATACAAGGCTGGGGACAAGGTAATGATCGATAAGGACGCGAAAATCTATTCCCGCTGTTCGGTAGCAATCCCAAATCAGTATAAGGGTAAGGCATACACAGTGCAGCAGGTTGGCGGGGATGATTTGCTGATTAAAGAATTGTATAGCTGGGTTAAGAAGTGCAATATAAATAAATTATAGGAGAGAAACAATGAAAAAGATATTTATATCTCAGCCAATGGGCGGCAAAACCGATCAGGAAATAACAGCGGTTCGTGCGCAGCTCATTGCAATCGCTCAAGACAAGGCACAGGATGAAATTGAAATCCTGGATACCTTTTACAAGGATTTTGACGGAAATGCACTCGGCTATCTTGGTAGATCCATCGGTGACCTGTCCAAAGCTGACCTTGCTGTATTCGCTCCCGGGTGGGAGGATAGGCGCGGGTGCCGTATTGAGCACGCTTGCTGTGTTGAGTATGGGATTCCGGTTTTTTATGTAGAGCAATAAGGTGATAAAATAAAGGCTGTACGGAGATTTATTTTTCCGTACAGCCTTTTTCTATTTTATTGTCGCTACCATCTCAAAGCCGTCTGTAACCAAGTCCAAATTACCGGAGGAGTCTAACTGTCTATATAACTTGTCGGGTATGGGCATTTCAAAACGCTTACCAGTACAGGCGGCCGATAAGGCGATGGAGGAAATGCGCAAGCGGAATGATGGGTGGAAAAAATAAGGCACAAAAAGACCCGGCAGCCATAACAGGTTGCCGGGTTATTTTTTTACATGCTCCAAATATGTCTCATTTTGCTCCCTAAAGCCCAGCAACCGCCAGCCAAACCAAGTTAAATTACGGCGCTTGGTTTTGCCCAGGGCGCTGGCCTTTAAGCCGCACAGCCCCTTCATCGCCCGCTCCCGCTCGGAGGGTGGGAACAAGTCCGGATGCTCCCGGATAAAATGCGCGAGATTGTCAATCTCATACACCGCGCCATCCGGCGCCTGCAAAATCCAGTGCTTAGCCTTGTAATTGAGCTCTCCCGGCGCGGTATAGGGAGATTGCGCCAGCGCGGACAAGGCGCTCCGGATATAACGCTGCATTTTGTCGTCCCAATCCGGGTCTAGCTTTTTGCGCTCCGTTGCGCACTCGGCTCCGCAAGTGGCGTATGGGCTGCGGTATGTCTTGCCGCAAACCGGGCAAATCTTAGGCTGGATTTTACGGCACTCCATAGAGCAATACTTGTGATTGTTCGGCGGCATCCGCTTACCGCAGACCATGCAGGAGCGGCCTGTTGCGGCAAGCTCGCACTCCTTTGAACAGTACAGCTTATTAAAGCGGGGCAGCTCCTTGCCGCAGCGTTGGCAGGCTCCGCGAGGAGCTGCGCGGGCGGCGGCGTCTACGTTGCGACAAGCCAGGCTGCAAAATGTCCGATTACGCCCGGCGTAGTCCTTGCCGCACACAGGGCAGACAAAGTGATTGCTCATGTAATCAAGTCCTCCACTGTGCAGCGGAGCGCCTTAGCCAGCTCGTTGACCGTCCTGGCCGCCATACCGCCAAGCTCACGCTCGCCGCACTCAGCCCGCTGAATTGCCCGCAGATGTACACCACTCCCAAGAGCAAGCCCCTCCTGCGTGAGCCCTGCCAATTTGCGGTAGTAGGCCAGAGGATGACAGGGGTTACCGTGGCAGTCGTGACCATAACTACTTAAGGAGCACTCCGCACAGCGGCTCGTGGACAATTGGCAATCTGGATAGCGTTGCATAGGTTTGACCTCCTATTTTATTGCGGCGCGGCGGTAATACACGTAGTCGCCGCCCTCTTGGATATCGTGTAAAAGCATCTGCCAATACAGCGTTCCGGCTGCGTTGGCCGGAGCAGTCCAGTCCGTGCCCTCGTTGTACATGTCGCTGGGATTAAGATAATACGCCCAGTCCTGCCTATCCGTAAAAGCGCTGCATACACAAACTTTAATTTTATTATTTTGCGTTAGGGTGATTTCGATGCCGGACGGGGTGCCGGCGTCAAGCTTGCCGTCAAAGGATTTATATAATGTCTTAGGTTGCATTTGTAAAGCCTCCAATCATAATGGTGCCGGGGAGTGGCCGCCCCGGCTCGGCGTGGTATTTTTACTTACCGGTTGCAATGTTTTTGAGGACTTGATGTCCAGTCAATGAGCGGTTATCAATCCAAAACTTGGCCTCAGTCTTATTTCTCAGCGCGTCCATAGCGGCGTCAAAATCTGCCTGTCCTGCAAATCTTGCCTCAAGGTCTTTCAGTCCGTTGAGCATCTCAACGCGGATGCTCATTGCCCATGCTACTTGTTTTTCGGAGCCGGTCAGCTCGGGGAGGCCTTTGGAGGCTTCCGCCGCCTCAGCGGCTTTCGCTGCAAGATAGCATTCGCGGCAGCATCGGGACTCTTCGTAAGCGACTTTGCGGTCTCTCTCGCCGTGAACATTGGTGCCGAAGACTTCGATTGTTTCGATGTGGCCGCAAGTTCTTGTGATTTCGTATTTCATGTTTTTTCCTCCGGCGGTAGGCCGCCACCCGTTAAGTTGTGTGGATGTGTCATCCACTGTCTATATTATATCCCAATCGGGTTAGTTTGTCAAGTGTTTTTTTAAAATAATTTAAAATATTTTTGCAGATTTTAATGCTCGCTCTCAAGTGGCAGATAGGAAAACCTGCGTCGGTGGCTGAAAGTTTATTAGTCACTTATTAGTCACCAACGCATCCCTGCCCATCTGGTTGTTTAAAAAATAAAAACCCGCGAGCCTTAGAACTTCTAAGCTTCGCGGGTTTCTTCTGCTGGTCGGAGTGTCGGGATTCGAACCCGAGGCCTCTTGGTCCCGAACCAAGCGCGATACCAAACTTCGCCACACCCCGATATGGTCTACAATAGCGCGACCGAGAAGTATTATATCTGATTCTTTTTAGAAAAGCAAGCTATTTCTCCTTATTTATTGAGATGTTTGCAATGTTTTTTTGAAAAAAGCGCGCACCCTCAAGAATCTTTCGATATCCCGAACGCGCGCGCTTGCATATAACATTATGTTACTATAATTTTACAGTTTGCGACCTTTGCGCCGTCTTTGGTCTTCACGGTAATGGTGCAACTGCCTTTCCCAAGGGCTTTTACCAGGCCGGTTGAAGAAACCGTGGCAACTTTCGTGTTGCTGCTTGTCCAGCTAACGGTTTTATTGCTGGCGGTACTTGGCGTAATTGTAGCAGCAAGCCGAACAGTTTTGCCTTTTGTGAGCGTCGCGGAAGTTTTGTTCAGTTTCACGGCAGTGACGGGGATGGTAACCGTCACCTTGCAGCTAGCAAGTTTTGCGCCGTCCTTGGTCTTCACGGTAATGGCACAACTGCCCTTACCGACGGCTTTCACCAACCCGGTCGAACCAACAGTAGCAACTTTTGAGTTGCTGCTTGACCAGATGACAGCTTTGTTACTGGCGTCGCTTGGGCTGACAGCGGCAGTCAGCTGCAGGGTCTTGCCCTTGATAACTGAGGCAGAGGTTTTATTTAGCTTGACGGCAGTGACAGGGATGGTAACCGTCACCTTGCAGGTGGCAAGTTTTGCACCGTCCTTGGTCTTCGCGGTAATGGTACAGCTGCCCTTGGCAAGGGCTTTCACGAGGCCGGCTGCAGTAACGGTAGCAACTTTCGTGTTGCTGCTTGTCCAACTTACAGCCTTATTGGTTGCATCGCCGGGGCTGACCGTAGCAGTAAGCTGAAGCGTTTTTTCCTTGATGACAGTGGCGGCCGTTTTACTCAGTTTTACACTTACAACCGGAATAGTAACGGTGACGGCACAGCTCGCAATCTTTGCGCCGTCCCGTGTTTTGGCGCTGATGGTGCAGCTGCCCTTTCCCACCGCAGTAACAAGTCCGGCGGAAGAAACGGTGGCAATTCCGGTGTTGCTGCTAGACCAGCTAACCGCTTTATCGGAAGCGTCTGCCGGGCTGATGGTTGCGCCGAGTTGCAGTGTTTTGCCTTTCACCAGAGTGGCGGAGCTTTTGCTTAGCGCCGCGGCGCTAACCGGCACCTTTACGGTAACAGTGCAGCCGGCAACCTTTGCGCCGTCTGCCGTAACAGCGCTTATCGTGCAGTCTCCCTTTGCAAGTGCAGTGACAAGGCCTGTTGCGGAAACGGTTGCGATAGCGGGATTGCTGCTTTTCCAACTAAAAGCCTTATGGCTGGCATTTTCGGGGCTCACGGTTGCAGTCAACTGCGCTGAACTGCCCCGATTAATCGTTTTATTGGCTACATATAAGCTTATTCCTGTAACGGGGACAGGGTAACGGACAGTAACATTGTAGGAGACGATTGGTGAAGCGCTGTAACTATCCAGATAGACTTGAACGGTTGCGTTACCCACCGCTTTTGCGCTGATAATACCGTCTGAGACGCTCGCAATTGTGCTGTTGCTGCTTACATAGCGAAAGTCTGCGATGAGCGGAATGTTCGTGCGCCAGGAAACGCCGGTATCATGCACAACTGGGCTGATTTGCATGCTACTGCCAATGACAAGTGTAGGTGCCGCTTGTGCGGCGGGGCTGGTAAGCTTAAGATTTTCGGACAAGACTTGGATGGATCGGCTTTTGCTTGCAACAGAGCTATCTTGTGCCATGCTGCTGCCCCTGTAATTGGTAAATACTTGCATCCAGTAATAAATGCCGTTCATATTGACACAGCCAATACCAATAGAGCCGAAATCCCCACTCATGATGTTCTTTCGGTGCCCGTCGGAATTCATCCAACTCAACATAACAGCCGCTGCATTTTTTTGGCCGACCGCCATATTTTCGCCAGCCTTACTGTAAGGGGGGAAGGCTGTGAAACAGGAGTTGCCGTTCGGACGTTTATGATCCCAATAAATCACAGATTCTGCCGCGCGCAGCATAGCGGTTTCCGTTAAATCCGCTGTCATGGTAAGAGCGGGCAAACCTGTTTTGGCTCGTTCCTCATTCACAAGCGCCAACACCTGCCAGGCATAGTCATAATTTTCGGCAACGGTAATAGTAACTTGCGGCAGAGCACTATCTGCCAACGCGAGCGGCAATGACACACAGAACAGAACCAGACAAAGCCCAAGAGCCAAGCAACGTTTGTAAAACTGTTTCATTTTCCGGACTCCTCTTGAATTAATATCCGCCGTTCGTGGCGGCTTTTTCGCCCATTACAAAGTGCAGTGTTCCGCCGTTTGCAATTTGCTCATGTGTGAGGAAGGGGGCATCCAGCTTTATCCCATTCAGCGTAACGCTCTGCACATAGATGTTTTCAGTAGATTGGTTTTCCGCTGTAATAACGAGTGAATGACCGTCGATTTTTAGCTCCGCTTTATCCAAGCAGGGGGAACCCAGCCAATAGCGGTCAGACCCGGCGACCGGGTAAAGTCCCATGGAAGAGAAAACAAACCAGGAGCTCATAGTGCCGCCGTCGTCATTGCCATCCAAGCCGTTTGCCGCTGTGCTGTGCCGATTGGAAAGCGCCCAGCGCACCCATTTTTGTGTCAGATCTGCGCGTCCGGCGTCATTAAAGAGGTAGGGTGCGTGCATGTCGTGCTGATTTCCAAGCCAAAAACCCGAGCCGGGGTATACGGCCGCAATATCTTTACTGGCGTCCGCCATAAATTCTTCCAGTTCGCTGACAAAATACTCCTTGCTGCCGAAGAGGGTGAGCAGCCCCTGTGTATCCAGCGGCGCGACCCAACGCCATTGCCGCGCACTGCCCTCGCAATAGGCTTTTGCAACTTTTTTCAAGCGGATTTCATCAGAATAGCTTGTAACCTTGGGTTTCAGCGGCTCCACCCAGGAGCCGTCCGCGTTGCGCCCTTGAAAATACTTCGTTTCCGGATTAAACAAATTTTTATAATTCATCGACTTTTTCGTATATGTTTCCGCGTCATCCGTTTTTCCCATTGCCTGTGCCATTAACGCAATGCTGCCGTCCGCCCAGGCGTATTCCAGCGTTCGGCTGACGGATTTATCCGTAACGTCCGCCGGGACATAGCCTAGCGCGTTGTAATTTGTCACATCCTTGCGCCCGTCCGCGCCGTCCGGAATTTCTTCATTCGAAGATTTTTTCATGTAGCTGTACGCCGTCTCATAGTCAAAATCCCGCAACCCCTTGAGGTAGCTTTCTGCAATCACCATGTCTGTCGGCGTGCCAATCATCGAGCCGGTGTAACCTGCACCCGCGGGCCAACGGGGGAGAGAGCCGCCGGTTTTAGCCATTTCAACCAGGCTGATTAGGCAGTCCCGTTGAATTTCCGGCGCAATCATAAGCAGCAACGGATGCTCTGTGCGGAAGGTATCCCAGATGGACATATCCGTGCGGTAGGTATAGTCTACCGCAGTTCCGATTTTATTTTGAAAACCGAGATATTGGCCGTTAACATCCGTGTAATTCGTCGGCATAATCATGGAATGATACAGCGCGGTATAAAAAATAGTTTTGATTTCCTCGTCCGGGGTTTCAATTTGAATGCGGGAAAGCCAGTCGTCCCAGCTCGTGCGCGTATCGCCCCGCACCGCTTCAAAATCCTTTTGGCCGACTTCGGTCTCTAAATTTTTCCTGGCGTTGTCAAGGCTGATGTAGCTCATGCCGAGCTGCAGTTCAATTGGCTGCCCTGCAGCGTCGCCGAAATTAAGATCTGCGCCGGTATCGTTTCCGGCCGCTTCCGCGCGACCCGGGATATTTCCTTCCTCATTCCAAGTGGAATAAGCCGTAACGGGTTTGTTAAAACGGGCGATAAAATAGGCCTTACTGCCGCCGGAGCCGCCTGTAAAGCTGTTGTGGATTCTGCCCTCGCCCTGTATCTCCCTTTGTTCGGGCAGAACCTTAATTTTGCCCTCGGTTGCGTTGCCTTTGCCCAAAAAGCTGGTGGCGTCCAGCCAGAGGTGCGCGTCCTGCTTTGTGGAAAAGGTGTAGCGGTGCACACCTGCGTGCGGTGTGGCCGTCAACTCCGCAAGGCAGCCGGCTTCCGGCAGGTTCACAGCATAATACCCGGCTGTCGCCACCTCCTCATCATGAGAAAACAGCAACGGTTTGCTGAAACGTTTGGCCGGGTCGGCGTTCCCCGCCGCGGGCGTCACGCGGAAATGCCCAAGCGAGCGTGCCCCTGTGCCGGAAAGGCGCGTGTGGCTGAAACCAATAATATAACCTTGGTTGTAGTAATAACCGGCGTTGCCTGCCTGGATAATTTCAAAACCGCGGATTGCGCTGGTGTCCGGGCTTAGGCGCACCATGCCGAAGGGTGCCGTGGGTCCGGGGAAAAGCATAGCGCTTGCCCAGGGCACACTGCCGCCGGTGCCAATAAAGGGATTGACCCACTTGCCGTAGGTTCCGCCTTTTGTTTCCGGCATGGCAATGGGTTTATAACGCAGTCCAATGCCGCTTGCGATAATACTGCCGGCGATGCAGAGTGTCAGTGCGATAGCCAGTATTTTTTTGCAGGTGTTTGCCATGGGTGTACCCTCCCGATTGATAAGCTATTTATGTTGGATCAGGCTGCAAAGTTTTTGTGCTATTTTGTTGCTTGGCAGCTGATAATCCACTGCACCCAGTTCGAAGGCCGCTTTGGGCATGCCGTAAATCACGGAGCTTTCCTTATCCTGTGCAATTGTTGCCGCGCCGCTGTCGTGCATTTGTTTGAGTCCCGTTGCGCCGTCTTTACCCATGCCTGTCAGCAATACGCCGACGGCCTGCTTCCCCGCATATTTTGCGGCCGAGGCAAACAGAATGTCAATGCGCGGGCAAAGCACATCGTCTGCCACATTTTCTGCGCAGCGGATAAAATAATTCTCACGCTTTTCAATATCGGTATGGAAACCGCCCGGTGCAACATAGACGCAGCCGGGGTAAAGCCTCTGCCGGTTCTCCGCCTCCATGACGGAGAGTGCACAGGAGGCATTCAGCCGCTGCGCAAAGGATTTGGTAAAGCGCGCCGGCATATGCTGCGCAATGACAATCGGGGGCAGGCAACAGGGGAGGGCGGTTAAAATGGATTCCAGTGTTTCCGCCCCGCCGGTGGAGGCGCCCATTACAATCAAGCGGGTTGTCAAGGCTTTGATATCAAAGCTGCCCGGTGCTTGATTGATGAGGTTCTTCAGCGTCATCAAAACACTTTGATAGAACAAATCCATGCCGTGAACGCCCGGTTGTGCGCTTTTTAGGAGAAAGGGGATAGGAGCGCCCAGCTTCTCAACTTCACTGCGCATTTCAGGATATGCGCTCATCATAATCACAGAAATCGGATACTGTGGGAGTAACTGGCGAACAAATTCTATGCCGTTCATGCGCTCCATCACAATATCCGTAATCAAAACGTCCGGGCGGTGAGCAACAATTAAGTCGCGCGCCTCAAATGCATTGGAGGCCTTGGCAACGACCTGAATATTCGGATCCTGCTGCAAAACAGCCGCAAGCGCCTCGCGAATGAGCAGAGAGTCGTCTAAAATAACAGTTTTGACCCGCTTCATGTACCGCTTGCCCCCCCTTTTCTGTAAACGGACGGCATCACATAGTGCAGTCCGCTGCTGGTTTTATCAATCGTTTCACTCATGCCGATAAACAGATAGCCGCCGTCATCCAGTATGTCGTAAAATTTTTGAATCAGGCGCTCTCTGGTCGGCTCGTCAAAATAAATCATAACGTTGCGGCAAAAGATAAAATGAAATTTCTTCTTAAAGTTGAAAGAATCCCCAATGAGGTTCAGTTTGCGAAAAATGACTTCATTGCGAATTTGCGGGGAAACGCTGACGTTGTCCGGATCCTCTGGTGTCGCCTGGAAGTAGTGGCGAATCCAATTGGGGTTTAGGCATTCAATGCTCTCCACCGGATAGACCGCGTTCACCGCCTTTTTCAGCGCAAAGGCAGAAATATCAGTGGCAAGTATTTTCATATCCCATTCTGCTTTATGAGCACCCAAAAAATCCGCAAGTATCATCGCAATGGTATATGGCTCTTCGCCGGTAGAACAACCGGCGCTCCAAATACGCAGATCCTTTGTATTCTGCTCCTTTTTAAATAAATAAGGCAATACCTCTTTGGTTAAAAAGTCAAAGTGGTATGCCTCTCTGTAAAACAAGGTGTAGTTAATTGTTAGACTGCTGATGAAATCTGAAACGGCAACGCCGGTCACATCGTTGCAAACAAACTGAAAATAATCCGTAAAATTATCGTAGTTATGCTGCGCAATTAACTTTT
>JAVBPP010000096.1:0-10326 GCA_031549535.1 Oscillospiraceae bacterium | reverse complement strand
CACGGGCACGGGTGAATTGGACGACAACGGAACCCTGCGTAGCATTGCGGCCGGGGATGTTACGATAACCAATCCGGGCGAGGGACATTCCATTAAAAACACCGGAACGGAAACGATGTATATTATTGCGTTAATTCTTTTCGCATAGAGGGCAGACATGAAACCGTGCAGCATTTCTTTTGTGCTGCACGGTTATTTTGCGGCCTCAACCGCCGCGCGTAGAACGCTTCTGGCGGCGGGCAGTGCATTCCCTTGGCCGGAGCTTGCGTGCTCCAGAATTACAACAAAAGCAAAGGGTGTTTTTTCGTTGCGCAAAAAGCCGGTAAACCAGGCGTGCGGCTCGCCGTCGCTGGTTTCCGCCGTGCCGGTTTTGGCGCAGAGCTCCATGCCGGAAAAACGGCTGTCCTCATACTGTACCTTGGTGTTGTTGCGCATCATATCAGAAAGTTTAGTTGCTGTGGCCTGGCTAATCATCGGCTCTGTTTTGCCGCTTGGCTTTAAGCTTTGCGCCGTGTTTGTTCCGGTCTGCACACTGTCCACATAATAGGGCAGGCAGGAGGTTCCGCCGTTTGCGACGGCGCTCATGAAAATGAGGTACTGCATGGGGTTGACCAGTGTGGTGTATTGCCCGATACCCGCCCAAGCCAGTTCCACCTGTGCCGCCTTACTCAAATCAATGCGCCCCGCCTGCGTGGAAACGCCGCTGACATCAAAGCGCTTGCCCAGGCCAGCTTTTTGTGCGTATTCCGTCAACACGTCCTTGCCCAGCTGGGTGGCAATTTCCGCAAATGCACAGTTGCAGGATTTGGCCAGGGCACGTTTGAAATCCACGGTTCCGTGTGTTCCGGAGCAGTTGATGACATCGTTTCCAAATTTAATCTTACCCTTGCAAATGAATTTTTGGCTGTCAATATCCGGGATTTTATCAATTGCCGCCGCAGCAGTAATGAGCTTAAAAATAGAGCCGGGCACATACAGGCCGCCCGTTAGGCGATTGATAAATACGCCCTCCAGGCTTTTGGAGCTGAAGTCATAGGGCACATCCAGAGGGTCAAACGCGGGCTTGCTGACCATGCAGATGATTTCCCCCGTCTTATAATTCATTACCCCGATGGTGCCCTTGTAGTCGTCCAACGCGTCATAAGCCGCCTTGCAGACTTTGGAATCCAACGTCAGGCGGATGGAGGTGCTGTCATTTTCCGGATTATAGACACCGTTGAGCAGGTCATAGCCAATCAAATTGGAGCGGTAATTGCGCACAACACCGGTGACAATACGGTCAGAAGGGTCGCCCACGGCGTGCAGCGTTGCGCGGCGCAGGGAGCTGCTTTCCGCATAATCGCTGCCGTCTTTACCGGATTGAAACAGCATTACCCCGTCCGCAGTGTTGACAAATCCGGGGCAAAGCAGCGTGTTGTTGCGGTAAATATTGCGATTTGCGTGTAAAACAACCCAGTCCGACGCACCGGCGGCGTATTGATAGAGAAATACGCCCGTGCAAGCCAGAAAATACAGAATTACAACTGTGAGAAATTTTGCGCGTCGTCCGATGCGTTTCATAGGGCATTCATCCTTGCTTATGTGTTACGGCGATGGGCTGCGTGGCGAGCTTTGCCTTGGTGGGGCGCGCGTAATTGCGCGCGGAGGTGATAAAGCTTAACAGCCCCCAGCTTGCCGCCATGGAGGAGCCGCCATTGCTGATAAAAGGCAGTGTAACCCCCGTCAGCGGCAGAACATCCGTCGTGCCGAAAATGTTGAGGGAGGCCTGGAACACAAAAATCGCGGCCGCTGTGCAGGCGGCAATGACGTAATAAGAGGAGCGCGTGCTCTTATGGGAACGGATGGCACTGTAAAGCAGCAGCGCATAACAGCAAATCACGCATAGACCAATGATGAGCCCCCATTCTTCACAGATGACACCGAAGACGATGTCCGTGTCGGCGGCATACACCCGCTTTAAAAAGCCGTTTCCCGCGCCAAGGCCGAGCAGGCCGCCGCTGGCAATGGCAATCAAAGCGCGCGATTGTTGAAAGCCCGTGTCGCTCATATGTTCCCAGACATGCCGCCAGGCTGAAAAACGGTTAATGATGTAAGGCTTATACTGCAAAACCATCAGCCCGCCCAACCCTGCAGAAACGCTTGTGAGCACAATGGCACGGATATCGCCGCTGGTCATAAAAATCAAAACCAAAAATGCAAAGAAATAAATTAACGCTGTGCCGAAATCGCCCATAAGGAACAGACAGCCGATGCAGCCGATCGAGTACAAGGTTAAAATTGTCAGATTTTTCGTTGTCAACAGCCATTCCAGGGTGGCAGAGCCGGCGAAAACAAACAGAATTTTGGTAAATTCCGAGGGCTGCAGGGTTACAAAGCCCAGGTCAATCCAGTTGCGCTGCCCGTTGATTGTGCTGCCGATGACGATGTTGGCGGCCAGAATTAATAAGGAAATCACAGCTGCATAAGGCCGCAGTTTCATAACGATATTGAGGTTGCGCAGCACCATGCAAGCCATGCAAAACAGAAAAATGCCCAGCACCAATGCGCCGAGTTGTTTATACAGGCTGTCCGGTGAAACGGCGGCGGTGGTGCAAATCCCTATGGTGGAAAGGAAAAAGCCAACGGCTTCCGCCGCGAGGTTGGTGATACCCAGCAGCTTGGCAATCAGCATATAAATCCAGGGGAACACCGCCAAAAAACCGAAACAGGCGAACATGGCGGGCAGGTGCTTCAGCTCCGCCGTCAAATAAAACTGATAGCTTGCAAGCCCTTGAAACACGTTCAGTGCGAGAAAGGCAAACCAAATGGAATTAAGCTTTTGCAGGGAGACAGGTGCTTTCCTGTGCTTCAGCTTGCTCTTCTGCACAATTTGCTTGGCGTCATAACTTGTGGCCGGCATGAGCACCATTTTGATTCCGGCCAGCGCAATTTCGTCGCCGATGCTGATGGGTGTCTGGCTGTCAGAAGGCTCCCCATTTACTAAAATGCCGCCCCGGGACTTTGTGTCCACAATCCGCCAGCGTCCGTTTTCGCTCATGGTGAGCACGGCATGCTGGCGCGAAACTACATCCAGGGGAATCACCACATCGCAGGAACGCGAACGGCCAATGGTGGTCTCATAATGCATAATGGGCAGGCGCACCGCTCCGTCATCAATATCCAGCACCGCGAGTAGATAGGAGGTGCTGTCCCGCTTTTTTAAGCGCGAAAAAAACAAAAAAACAAGCAAAGGCGCGAGAATCGCAAACACGAAACGCGCAGCCTGCAGGTAATGGCTGTCTAAAAATGCATACAGTTCGTCCAAGGCGCACCTCCGCTTTGATAGCATTCAGATATTTTTTGTTATTTTACCTTAAAAATGTGAATAAAGCAAGTTTGAAGTTTTTTGAGTTATCCTCTTTTCAAAGCCCTTGCAAGTTTGGTATAATAATTCATGCAAAACAGAATTTCTTGTGTGTATGTAGCCTTTGAATGGAGGATGAAACGATGGAACGTAACAAAAAGAACTTGACAACAGAACAACGTACAGCATTATTTGAGGTGTTACAAACGCGCTTTGAGCAAAACATGCAGCGGCATAAGGGGCTTGTGTGGAGTGATTTGCAGACGAAACTGGAGCAGAATGCGCAAACGCTGTGGTCACTGAATGAAATGGAACAAACTGGTGGAGAACCAGATGTTGTGGATTATGAGCAAGAAACGGATACCTACATTTTTTATGATTGCTCTGCAGAAAGTCCCCTATACCGCAGAAGTCTTTGTTATGACCGGGAAGCGCTGGAGTCCAGAAAGACAAATAAACCGGAAAACAGTGTCTTGGACATGGCTGCCGATATGGGCATTGCGCTTTTAACGCAGGCGCAGTATCAAAAGCTGCAACAAGCAGGAAGCTTTGATTTGAAAACATCGAGTTGGATTGCAACGCCGGATGCTATCAGAGCCTTGGGAGGCGCGCTTTTTTGTGACCGGCGATATAATCAAGTTTTTGTATACCATAACGGCGCGGAATCCTATTACGCGGCAAGAGGCTTCAGAGGATTGCTCAAGGTTAGGTAAATGCTGTTGCCCTGCCGATTTGCCAAACAACCTTGACAGGGCAAAGCCGGGTAGGTATACTGAACCCATTGATTAAAAATGTAAGGAGAGCAGTAGATGAATACCAGATATGCCGTTTCGAAAAAGGAATATTCCCGCATGAACACAGCCGAACTGCGTGAGAATTTTTTGGTTGACGATTTGTTCCGTGCCGATGAAATTACTATGACCTATTCGCATATTGACCGCATTATCACCGGCAGCGCTGTGCCGCAGAAGCAGGAGCTTACCTTGACAGCCGCCAGTGAGCTTGCCTGTGCCTACTTTTTGGAGCGCCGGGAAATGGGCGTAATCAACATAGCAGGGGACGGCGAAATTGTGGCCGACGGCGTTTCCTACAAAATGCAGAAATATGACTGCCTTTACCTTGGCAGGGGCACACAATCCATCGTGTTCCGCTCCTATGACGCCAACAACCCGGCCTGCTATTATATCAATTCCACGCCTGCGCATCGGGCCTATCCCACTGTGCACATCCCCAAGGAGAAGGCCGTGCAGGTTGCCTTGGGCAGTTCAGAGGACTGCAATGAGCGCATTATTTATAAATACATCCTGCCCGGCAATGTGGAGAGCTGTCAGCTTGTGATGGGTCTTACGATACTTGCCCCGGGCAGCGTGTGGAACACCATGCCCTCTCACACGCACGAACGCCGCATGGAGGTGTATCTGTACTTTGACGTCAGCGAGGGGCACGCCGTATTCCATATGATGGGCTCGGGTGACGAGACCCGCCATATTGTTGTGCAGAACCGTCAGGCTGTCATATCGCCGAGTTGGTCCATCCATAGCGGTGTGGGAACGAAGAATTATACCTTCATCTGGGGTATGTGCGGCGAAAATCAGGATTTTGACGATATGCAGGGCATTCAAACGACGAATTTAAGATAAAACAGGGGGAAAACAGCATGATTTTGGATCAATTTAAGCTTGACGGAAAAGTGGCAATTGTCACAGGCTCCAGCACCGGCCTTGGGCAGGGGATGAGCATTGCCCTTGCACAGGCGGGCGCAAAAGTGCTCGGAGTAGATATCTGCGGCAGCGAAGGTACGCAGGAAATCATCGGCGGCGAGCAGTTTTCGTTTATGGAGGCAAACCTGATTTCCACCGAACCGGTTGAGGCGATTATCAGCGAGGCAGTAAAACGCTACGGCAAGCTGGATATCCTCGTAAACAACGCCGGAATTATCCGCCGGGAGGATTTTACAGCGTTTCGCGAGCAGGACTGGGACGATGTGCTGACCATCAATTTGCGCACCCTGTTTTTCCTCAGCCAGGCGGCGGTGCATCAATTCCTCGAACAGGGCACGGGCGGCAAAATTGTCAATGTCGCGAGCATGCTCTCCTTTCAAGGCGGCATCCGTGTGCCGAGTTACACTGCCAGCAAAAGCGGCGTAAAAGGGATTACCATGGCCATGGCAAACGAGCTTGCCAAACATAATATCAACATCAATGCTATTGCCCCCGGCTATATGGCAACAAACAACACCACGGCCCTGCGTGCGGACGAACAGCGCAGCGCGGATATTTTAGCGCGGATTCCGGCCGGGCGCTGGGGCACGCCGGAGGATATTGCAGGTGCCTGTGTCTTTTTGGCAAGCGCCGCCAGTGACTACGTAAACGGCTACACCCTAGCGGTTGACGGCGGTTGGCTGGCACGCTGACGAGGGGGGAACCATATGGAATACGCCAGACTGGAACAGAACGGCGAGATTTTTTTTGCACAGTACCAAAACGGATACTATTACCGCCTTACAGGTGATTGCCTGCAGATACAAAGTGTGGCAAGCGCGCCCGTAAACGGTGCGTTTCGGCTCCTTGCACCGGTGATTCCTTCAAAAATAGTTGCCCTGGGGCTGAATTATAAAAAGCATGCGGCGGAGATGCGGGAGGAACTTAAGCAGGAGCCACTGCTGTTCCTTAAACCGCCTTCCGCCATACTGAACCCGGGCGAAACCATCTGC
The DNA here is from genome assembly GCA_031549535.1 of Oscillospiraceae bacterium. Classification (GTDB taxonomy): domain Bacteria; phylum Bacillota; class Clostridia; order Oscillospirales; family Acutalibacteraceae; genus JAVBPP01. Next base: position 4,270 of record JAVBPP010000096.1, on the reverse strand, counting down.
ATTGCCTGCCCGGAACATCGCACAGACTATGAGGCGGAGTTGGCCGTAATCATCGGCAAGCGCTGCCGGAATATCAGCGCCCGGGAGGCAAAAGACTATATTTTCGGCTACAGCTGCGGCAACGATGTTTCAGACCGTATCCTGCAAGCGGGGGATGGCCAGTGGACACGCGCCAAGGGCTTTGACAGCTACTGCCCGCTGGGACCGCACATCGTTACGGGAATTGAGCCGCAAAGCCTGCGGGTGGAGACCGTGCTGAACGGCAAGGTGGTGCAATGCGGCAATACCGCTGATATGATAACGGGCGTCTTTGAGGCCGTTTCCTTTATCAGCAAGGTAATGACGCTGGAACCTTTTGATGTGATTATGACAGGCACACCGGACGGCATCGGCCCATTGCACGCAGGGGATACCGTGGAAATCCGCATCGAATCTGTCGGCAGCCTGGTAAACCCGGTTGCAAACAGGGACGCATGACAGAAATACCTATAAGAACGAGGTGAAACAGCCGTGATGACACAACAAGATACATACCGCCTGCGTGAGCTTGCCAAAAAGCAGTTGGCGCTTGCCAATTCCCAGGGGAATCAACAGCGCCTGGCTCTATGGAAGCGCCACAACAAGTTTCAAGGGGAGCGCCCCACGATTCACATTGAAATCAATACCTTTCAAAATGAAATTATTGAGCCGCTCCTGCAGTGCGAAAGTGCGCAGGCGCGCGGCATGGAACGGCATATGCTGCACCAGTTCACCAATCAGGAGCTGTTTGGGGATGACAAGGTTGTTCCGGATTATTACCCTGTTTTTCAGCAGTGCCACTTTCAGCTGTTTGGCCACACAATTGCGCGCACAGTGGCAAAGGACTCCATCGGGCACCAGTTTCAACATATTATTCACGACCTGAAAGAGGACTTTGCAAAGCTGACGCAAGAGAGCAATATGCTTGTAATTCCCGGCCTGGATGAAAGCTATCAAGCGGAGCTGGAAGAGATTCTGGGGGATATCCTGCCCGTCAAGCTCGTTATGAACTGTCTGGGCGCGTCGCCCACCCAAAACGTGGTGCACATGATGGGCATGGAGCGGATGTTCTTCGCCATGTATGATTATCCGGATTTGTTCAAGGATATGATGCAACGCATTGCAAGCGACGTTACGGCATATTTCAGGCTTCTGGAGGAGCAGCAGGCTATTCTGCCCATGTATGGCTGTGAGGTGCTTGCGCAGGGCTCTTTCTGCTTCTGGGATGCGCCGCCGGATGGCAGGCCGCTGAAAACAAGTGACGTTTGGGGGTATCTGGATTCACAGGAGACCGTTGGTCTTTCGCCGGAAATGTTCCACGAGTTCATTTTTCCTTGTTATCAGCAAATCGCATCTGCTTTCGGCAGGCTTTCCTATGGCTGCTGTGAGCCGGTGCACAGCTTTTGGGAGGATATCAAAACCCTGCCCAATCTGAAGAAGGTCTCTATCTCACCTTGGTGTGATGAGGAATATATGGCGCAGGAGTTACGGGGTAAGGATATCATCTATTTGCGTAAGCCCAGCCCAAATTATTTGGGAGTCGGTGCCCAGATGGATGAGTCCGCATTCAAACAGCATATTGCCCACACCCTCAAAACCGCGCGCGGCTGTCACCTGGAAATTGCGCAGCGGGATGTTTACACCGTAAATAAAGACCCGAATAAGGTGCACCGTTATGTGCAGCTTATCCGGGAGGCGATTGAACAGTATTGGTAATGCTTAAAAGATGCCCATAGACAGATAACGTTCCCCGCCATCCGGCAGCAGGGTGACTATGGTCTTTCCTTCCCCTTGCGGACTTTGCGCATAGCGAACGGCTGCGGCAAGCGCCGCGCCGGAGGAGATGCCGATAAGCAGCCCTTCGCTTGTTACAAAATCACGCATCATGGCAAACGCATCCTCGTCTGAAACGGCGAGGATTTTGTCATATATTGCCGTATCCAGGGTTTGGGGCACAAAATTTGCGCCGATGCCCTGTATCCGGTGCGCCCCGCTGCGCCCTTGGCTTAAGAGAGGAGAGGTCTCCGGCTCCACGGCTATGACCTGAATATCCGGTTTCTGTTCCTTAAGGTACTTTCCGACACCGCTAATCGTGCCGCCCGTGCCGACACCCGCGATGAAAACATCCACCCCGCCCTGTGTAGCCCGCCAGATTTCGGGGCCCGTGCTGTTGTAATGTGCCCGTGGGTTTTCCGGGTTTTCAAACTGCGCGGGCATATAGCTGTTTTTCGTTGCGGCGGCGATTTCCTGTGCCCTTTCCACCGCGCCGGCCATGCCCTTGGCGCCCTCTGTCAGCACAATTTCCGCACCGTAAGCGGCAAGCAGGCTGCGCCGTTCCTGGCTCATGGTTTCCGGCATGGTTAAAATAACACGGTAACCCATGGAAGCCGCAACCGCCGCAAGGCCGATGCCTGTGTTGCCGCTGGTGGGCTCAATAATGACGCTGCCCTCCCGCAATCGGCCGCTTTCCCGCGCCTGTTGCAGCATGGCCAGCCCGACACGGTCCTTTACACTGCCCGCGGGGTTGAAAAATTCTAATTTTACAAAAAAATTACCGTTTATGCCATGCTTCTCTAAAAAACGGTTCGGCTGCAGCAGCGGTGTATCTCCAATTAAATCTTGTATGGATTTGGAAATAAATGTCATAGCTAATCCGCCCTTTTTCTCAAATGTATATTCAAAAAGCTTCTGTTCATACTAAGCAAAGCAGGGGAATCGCAGCCTGTTTTGCGTTCCTTAAGCATGCAGTAAGGAGTTGATTGCATATGCTCGACAGAATCTCTTTGATTCTCGTAATCATCGGCGCTTTGAATTGGGGAAGTATGGGTCTGTTCAAATTTGATATTGTGGCCTGGATTTTCGGCGGTCAGGGTGCAGTGGTCAGCAGAATTATCTATACGCTGGTTGCGCTTGCCGGTATCTGGTGTATTTCCCTTCTGTTCCGTGAAAACGAAGTGCTGCAAGTTGACAACGAAGAAGTCAGATAAAAAAACAGGGTGAGCCGCAGGGATTTTCTTGCGGCTTATACTAATTCCAAGTAGAAAACTCGAATAGCTTTGCGTGGATTTTTCGTGTTGTGCGCGGCGGACGACGCTGCTTTACTGTCGTAAAGCAAGGAGGACAACAAAGCATAGCGCGAAAAAGACCGCAAAGATATCGAGGTTTCTGCTTGGGATTAGTATTATATTTTTTGCAGCACCTGCCCTGCGTCAAAAACCCCCAGGTCGTAAAGCTGCTGCAATTCCTGCTCTTTTTTGGAAGCAAAACCCAAATCAATATGGCTGCTGGGCGCTATCACAACGGCGCGTCCTTCGCGCTCCAGATTTTCAATTAACGCAAGTGTTTCGTTGTATATTTCGTGCCGCTTTCGCATCACGGCAATCACCTGCGGATACTTTCGCAGCATGCGCGAGTAAAGCCAGGGATACGGTTCCGGCTTCTTTTGTGTTCCCCGCGGTTGAGAGAGGACGACAACCAGCTGCCGGCAGCCATCCTCCAGCGCGCGTTTCACCGGAATCGGGTCGGCAAGGCCGCCGTCATAATATAGCTTGCCCTGCATTGCAATCGGTTTGCATAACACGGGCATGGCGCAGGAGGCCATCAACGCACGGCAGTTATTTTTTTGAAAATAGCTGAGATCCAAATATTCTGCCCGCCCGGTAAGCGCGTTGGTGGCTGTCACCTGATAAATACTTTTTGTGCTGAGCATGGTATCATAATCAATCGGGTCAATCTCGTTTGTCAAGGTGTCATAAATAAATTCCAGACCGAAAAACGATCCGGTTTTCAGCCAATTCCCAAAGCTCATGTAGCGCTTGTCCTTCACATAAACTGTATAAAAGCGATGATTACGCATTTTCTGCTTTGCCAAAAAGGAGGCAACATTCGCGGCCCCGGCGGAGGAGGCGACGCAGTAATCAAACTCCAGGCATGCATCCAAAAAGCAGTCAAGCACACCGGAGCCGTAAATTCCGCGCAGCCCGCCGCCCTCAACAACCAATCCCGTTTTATACATATCGGTTTCACCTCTAAATGTAATGTGAACAGTATAACACAATCTGCTTGGAGCAGTAAAGATTTTCTATGCAATTGGATAAAAGTGTGCTATTGTTTTATTAGTCCGCCAATGAAAGCTTGCCAGAAGATTGGTGAGGGTTTTTGCCGTCAGTCAAGGCGGACGACGCGGCTTTACTGTCGTAAAGCAAGGAGGACAACGCAGGCTGACGGCGAAAATACCACCAAGATTTGGCAA
>JAVBPP010000090.1:0-5307 GCA_031549535.1 Oscillospiraceae bacterium | reverse complement strand
CAAACCCATTACGCCGCTCATGTCGCTCCTCAGCGTTGCACTATCCTGCGTAATGGTAAAGCCCTTTTACTATAGCTGATATCCTTTGATTTTGGAAGAGCAAAAACCCATGTTGTCCTTGACACGGGGTACACTTTATTTCTTTGGATATTGGTATTACTCCAAGCCCCCTTCCAATCAAAAAAAGCTCCCGTACAAATCGTACGGGAGCTTGTATTTTGAGATCAGTCAATCACAATAAAATTAAACCGGCAGTCAACCTGAGGGCAACGTTTCTTCAATTCCGCCATCTCATCCTTGTTGCGCTGCAAGATTTCCAAAAACTTTTGGGAATCCCAGGAAAGGTCTTGCGGCAAGCCGGCGAGTCCTCGAATCTCTACTAGGGTGTTATCTCCCAGGCCATCTATTAAATCCCAAAATGCGCTCCAATTCCTGCCATAGTATTCCGGAAAGTGAAACGCCGCAGCAATTCGCTCGTGCATCTCCATAATATAGTGGCAACCTGTAAAGTCAATTTGTATCCTGTTCGAATTCGTCATAGCCATCTTCCATTCTTATTATTTCCATATATGTTTTGTAGTGGTTATAGGTCGCGAAGATTAGTCCGTCATTTGACCATATAAGGCGATGTTTGTTTCGCTTCCCCTCATAGTAGTTGATATCGGCCTCAAACCAGACGCGGCCAGCGGCGTCCGGAAGATGTCCCTCATCATTGTGGTACACCCCACGCGTAAGCATTCTTCCTGGAGCATATTTGGCTGGACTTTCCCCCGGTTTCCAGCCCATCTCTTTAATTTTAGAAAATGTAATATAATATTCCGGCAACCGTCCCTCGTTTCGGATCCACCAATCAGCTCCATGTTTCCCATCGTTTGTCCCATCTCCAGCGTAAACCGCCTTCATCGTTGCGATGTGACAACGGCAATTTGGATGTAACGGCAGTTCCTCCTCTGGATTTTCCTCAATTGAATAGATTTTCCCATGCCTTTTTTCGCAGTCTTTGCAGATTCTTAAATCCAGAACCGCCAGCCACTCCTTCCAGTTACGGCTGATTACCGTGGGAGGGTCATAACTGTCCAAGCGGCCCTTTTGACGCTCTGACGGTAACACATAGCCGCAGGCTTTGTAGACATAATACACTGTTTTTCCTCCATAATCCATGATAATACCAATCCCAAATAACAAAAACAGCCCAAAATTTTAACCTAAAAAGGTAAAACTTTGGGCTGTTGCAGAATAATTTACAAAATGTTTACATTTCATAAGGGTGATTGGTATTACAAACTGCTCATTTCTGCCCTTGTTTTTTTAAATTTCGCATGCAACGGGTGCAGACTGTGGCGCGGCGGGTCACGCCGTTTTGTGTCAGCTTCATGCGCTGCAGATTGGGTTTCACTTTTTTGGGATTGCGCGCGTTGACATACATTCTGTCGTGCGCCACCTTGTTGCCAAACACGCTTGTTTTGCCGCAGAGTTCACAATGCATGGTGGATGAACCGTCCTCTCTTTTTTGGAATTGGTATCACGGCCATTGTAAGCCCCAACGGGTCACTCGCGCAACCGCACACATAAATCAGAACCGTTTATTCTCCATAAACGAACCGCTTCGATTCTGAAAAGACTTTGTCCTTTACGGGCGGCAAGGTTTGTGTTATGATGAAACAGTAAGGTAATTGCGAAAGTCCCGGACGCGCAATTGCCCAATGGAACAGTAAAAAAGGGGGTATCGTGTACCACATATGATGAAAACGGCAAAGAATGCATAGCACTGGCTATTGCATGAAAGAATAAAATGGAATAGCCATTGCTCATCCAAACAAACACTAATTTTTGGAGGAGCGATATGCGCTATGTAAACGCGCAGGATGTTTTTCCTGCAAAACTGTTACAAGAAGTGCAGCGGTATGCGGACGGGGCATATATCTACATCCCCCGCAAAGAGGGAGAGAAAAAAGCCTGGGGCAGCAACACCCGCAGCAGGCAGGAGTTGGAAAGCCGGAACCGTGTGATTTATCAAGCCTATTGCGCCGGCGAAACGGTTTGCGCATTGGCGGAGCGGTATTTCCTCTGTGAAAAAAGCATACAACGCATTTTACGGCAACAAAACCCCGGGGAAGGCGGCTGAAGCCTTCCCCGGGGTCTCAACTTCTATCAATAAATTTGGTATAATACCAATCACCTTTTAGAATGCTTGCAAAATTCGGTAACGAGCGTTTCCTGTATGCGCTTTTGCCGAATTTTGCAAGAAGTATTCTTAATGGATATTGGCATTATACAAATAAAACGCAGTGTGGTATTTCCGGAACATGCGTTTTTCTTTGACGCAAACAAAGCCGTTACGCTCATATACGGCCCGCAGTTTTGGTATTTTTTGATGGCAGTCCAGCCGCAGCGCAGGGATGCCTCTGTCCATACACAGCTCTTTTGCATATGCAAGTAACGCATCTGCCAGCCCTTGCCCCGCAGCGAAACGTTTAACGGCGAGCTTGTGGATAAATAATACCAATCACCATTAAGAATACTTCCTGCAAAATTCGGCAAGAGCGCATACATGAAACGCTCGTTACCGAATTTTGCAAGCATTCTAAAAGGTGATTGGTATAAGGATTGCCCTTTTGTAATATCCGGCCAAAAACGGGGTCGTAGTCCGTTAAAGCCATACACGCCGCCGGTTTGCCGTCAAGCAGCGCTATACGGAAATCCGATACCCCAAAATCCTGTGACAGCCGTGCCCATGTCACTTGTTCCGCCCGCCAGAGCGGTTTTCCGATGCCGTCCAGCCAATGCACCGCGTCCAGCAGAATGTCTTCCAGAACGGGGATATCTGTTTCGCGTGCGGTGATGATGGTAACCATAAGAATCCCTCCCCAAATATAAAAGCCGACACACTCTGAGCATCGGCTGCCCAGACGGTCGGCTTTTTAATGCCAGTCGCATGCATGAGATTGGCATATGGTTATACTTCATGTGGTGCTGCGCAACTGGCGCGTTCCACTTCCGTCAGTCATATAACGGTTTTATTGTAACAGAAGATACGGAAAGGTTCAAGTGATAGGAACTTATTTTCAAGTTTTATTGCATCATGTTAACCCGTTCCAACCATTTTGTTTCAGATAACTCGCATAATCAAACAGCCCGATGTTGCGGTCCATGCCGCCCGTAATGCCGCTGATGGTGCCCGTGTCGGTATACTGCCAAACGCGGTAGGGCTTTGCATAATCTGTCATGTTGGTATAATGCGCGAGCCAGATGTCATAGCCGGCCAAACGGGAAGTGTCCAAAAAGCTGGTCAGCCAATACTTGTTTGCATAAATCATCGGGTAAAAGCCCGCCTTTTTAATGGTATCACAAAAGGCAATCGAAAAATCCGTGCGCTGCTTGGTTGTTAAATTTTTGGTGCGGGGGTTGGCCGCGCCCTCCACGGCTTCAATGTCATAGGCCACGGGATAGGTCAGGCGAAAGCCCTCGATCGCTTTCAAAACAAAGGCCGCTTCCTCCTGCGCCTCGGCGGTTGTGATTGCCTGGGTGTAGAAATAGACCCCGCAATCAATGCCGACCGCGTTTGCGCCCAGAATGTTCTGCTTAAAATATTCGTCCAGCACAATGTTGCCGGCGGAGCCGTAACCGCGGTAGCCTACGCGAATAAACGCAAAATCTACGCCCGCCGCCTTTACCTTGACCCAGTCGATGTTGCCGTCCCATTTGGAGACGTCAATCCCCACCTTGGAGCTGAGTGCGCCGTCCGGCTCAAAATAGTATTTCACACCGCCGATGGTTTGAAAGCCCTTGAGGCTGACGCCTTGATAGTAGTAATAGCGCTTGCCCGCCTGGCTGTACCAGCCGTTTTGGGGCGGCTGCGGCTTTGTCGTGGTCGGAGCCGCAGTGGTGGTCGGCTTCTGCGTTGTGGAGCTTGGCGCGGCACTTGTGCCTGCACTTGTGACTATGGTACTGCTTTGCACCGTCGTGCTCTCTTGTGTTTGTTCCGAAACGGGCACTGTGGTCGGTTCGCTTGTCTCCTGCGCTGTGCTTGCTTGCGTTGTGATTGTTGTAACCGTTGCCTCCTCTGTCGTTGAGGGCTGTGTTTGCGTCGCTTGCGGCTCGGAGGTCTGCGGAAGGGTTGCGGTCTCCGGAATTTCCGGAATAGAATCCGTCAACTCCTCCGTCGGTTCAACAGCGGGGGCATCATACTCCGGATCCTCTTCTTTTTCCTGCTCCGGCGCAATCGTATAGTCGTCCCCATCCGTGATGGCGTTGCCTTTCACCTTGGAGTAATCCGGCAGCGCGGCCGGTATATATGTTTTGGGTATTTCCGCCGGTGCCTGCGTTGGGGCAGCGCTGGTTGAAACCGTTGTCTGCGCCGTGGTCAGCAGGCTTGTGAGCGTCTGGGCTGTGGTGGGCAGCGCGGTGCGTTCCCCCGCGCTTTCCTGCAGCGAGGGAGAGAGCGTATCTTGCACGCTGCTGTGCTTTACTACCAGATATGCGGAGCTGACGACCCCGGCACTGACGACAACGCACAGTGTCTTGGCGGATAAGGAAGAAAGAAAAGCAAGTTTCATTTTTTTAAACCCTTTTGTGTTTTCTGCAGTAGCTTCAATATAGCACGGATTACAGAAAATTGATAGGAAAAAGAGAGGAATTTTAGTTTTCTTATGAAAGCTAACGGCTTTTTGCCGCAAATAAACAGGAGCGCAAAAATTAGAATAAAAATAGAATGAAAAGCTTGCATTTTTCTAAACTGTGTGCTATACTGCCGGAGTAAGTGTAAAAGTGACGGCATTGTCACAGTGGCAGGATGAGACCGGAGTATTCCGGCTGTGTGAAGAGTGGGGCAACCCGCTCTTTCGTTTACTTCATGCGAATAATTCATATTTCGAATAATAAGGAGTGTATCTGTTTGCCGGCAAACGAAAAGCACAAGGGCGGCAACACGGCGCAGGCCGTTTGGGCGCTTGCGGAACCCTTTGCTACGGAACTGGGGCTTACGCTGTGGGATGTCCGCTTTTTGAAGGAGGGCGCAACTTGGTATCTGCGCCTTATCATCGACAAGCCCGGCGGAATCGCCATCAGCGACTGTGAGGATATGTCCCGCGCAATAGACGGGCCGCTGGACGAGGCGGACTTGATTGAGCAGAGCTATCACCTGCAGGTTTCCTCCCCGGGGCTGGAGCGGGATTTACGCCTGCCGATGCATTTTGCGCATTGCCTGGGGCAGAACATTTTTTTGCGCCTGATTCGCCCGCAGGAGAAGAAGCGGGATTTCAAGGGCGTGCTTGCGGGTTATCAGGACGGTGTGATTACGCTGACCCT